>JAFPUX010000001.1 GCA_017413145.1 Kiritimatiellia bacterium
CTACATGGACGGCTCGCTTCCGCACCGCGACGCGCTCCGCGTCTGCGCCCTCCTCCGCGAAGCCGGCCTCCGCCGCGTGCTCTTCGCCGCGCGCCCGCCGGCCCCACCGGGGCGCTAGCCGAGTTCGTCGCGCAGGCGCCGCGTGGCGGGGTGGACCGTCCCGCCGCGTTCGGCCAGGTAGCGCAGCTGGCCGTCGAGGAACAGGCGCATCGCTTCGTCCAGGTCGCGGTCCGCGGCGGCGCGGACCGCGTCCGCGCCGGGATAGTGGCGGCCGGGTTCCGTGGAATCGGCGAGGAAGACGACCTTGTCCAGCACGGTCATGCCGGGACCGCCCACGGTGTGGAAGCGGATCGCGCGCAGGACGTCCGGGTCGCCCACGCCGTAGACGTCGCGGGCGAGGCGTTCGCCTAGGAAGCCGTGGACGACCTTCGGGCAGGCGCGCGTGGCGGGGTCGAGCGGGACGCCGAGCCGGTCGCATTCCGCCACTTGGTTTTCCGTGGGGATTCCCTTGGCGCAGTCGTGCAGGAGGCCGGCCAGGCCGGCGCGGTCTTCGTCCGCGCCGTGGATCGCGGCGAGGCGCCGGGCTTCGGCGGAGACGGCGAGGCTGTGGACGAACCGTTTTTCCGGCACGGCCGCCCGGAGCCGTTCCGCAAGCACCGCTTCGCGTTCTTTGGCCGGGGTTTCGTTTTCCATGGCGCCGGATTCTACCACGCCCGGCCCGGCAAGTCCACGTATCCCGGCCGTCCGCCGCGCGAAGTCGCGGGTTCGCTTGCGGGGGCGGCGGCTTTCCGCTAGAATTCCGCGCCATGTCCGCCGATCCGGTCCGCCCGTCCGTTTGCACCGCCGCCGTCCTTTCCCACGAAGGACGCGGGGCGGGGTACCGCCTGCTGCGCCTGTCCGCCCCGGCGGTCGCCGCGGCGGCCGCGCCCGGGCAGTTCGTCCACCTGCGGGTGCCGGCGCTCGAAGCGGGCGCGCTGCGCCGGCCGTTCAGCATCTGCGACGCGGACCCCGCCACGGGAGAGCTGGCGATCCTCTACAAGGAGGTCGGGCGCGGAACCGCCGCGATGGCGTCGCTCGCCCCCGGCGACGGCGTCGACCTGATGGGGCCGCTCGGACACGGTTTTCCGCTCCCGCCGCCGGAGGCGACGCCGCTCCTCGTGGGCGGCGGCTACGGCGTCGCGCCGCTGTATTTCCTCGCGCGGTCGATTCTCGCCCGCGCGAAGTCCAAAAGTCTTGAAGGTCGCAAAAACGACCACCCAACCACCCAACCACCCAACCCCCCAACCATCCATCTCTTCGTCGGCGGGCGGACGGCGGCCGACCTGCTCCTGCTCGACGAGTTCCGGGAGCTGGGCGTCGAGGTGCACCCCGCCACGAACGACGGTTCTCTCGGCGCGAAGGGGCTCGTCACCGTGCCGTTGGACGCGTTCCTGTCGGAACGCCGCGGCGACCATGCGTTCCGGCCCGTCCTGTACGCCTGCGGTCCGGCCCCGATGCTGCGGGCGCTGGACGGACGGGCGCTCGCGGGCGGCTTTCCGGCGTGGCTGTCGCTCGACCGGCGGATGGCGTGCGGCGTGGGGGCGTGCTGCGGCTGCGCGCAGAAGGTGAGCGGTCCGGACGGCGCGGTGCGCGTCGCCATGGTCTGCTCCGACGGCCCCGTCTTTCCGCAGGGCTCGGTCGTCTGGGATTAGCGCAGGTAGAGCGTCGAGTGTTCTCCCGCCGGGGCGTCCGCTTCCAGGACGATCCGCGGGACGCCGTTTTCGTCGCGCCGCGCCCACGGGACGAACCAGCCGGCGAACGGCATGCGCAGCGGCGCGTCGAAGCGGACGGTTTCGTGCAGCGCGCCGCCGCCGAAGAGGGAGCCGGAGGACCGTACGCGGATCGAACCGCGCGCCCATTCCTCGTAGTCGAGGACGTACTGCCCGCGGGCGCTCGTCTCGGCGGCGAGGTACTGGGGGATGCGCTCGCGTTCGAAGTCGGCCGTCGCGCCGTCCTCGGCCGCGTCGTAGCCGAGTTCCCCGGTCAGCAACTTGCCGGACGACGGAATCGCCGCGACGCGCGCGGCCTTGACGGCCATCCAGTCGTTGAAGCCGACCGCCTTTGCGCGCGCGGCGCGCGCGGCCGCGTGGTGGACGACTTCGCGGTCGCCGAACGACAGCGCGACCTGCAGGAACCCGAAAAGGACGAGCAGGAGGACGAGCAGGACGAGGAACGTCTCGAGATACGCCTGCCCGGAGCGGGATCGGCGCGGCGCGGACACGACGGGAGAGGGGAGGCCGGCCTATTCGATGCCGGTCTTCTTGAGAGTCTTGAGCGAGTCGGAGGTCGTTTTCTGGACCTCGTCCTGCGCCGCGGAACCGTGTTCGCCGGAGTCGATGGAGCTGGTCGCGCCGGCGACCTTCTCCTGGACGGCGCCGCCGAAGTAGCCGAACACCGCGAGGGCGGCGATGGCGATGACGACGACGATGATGATGTATTCGACCATGGCCTGGCCGGAGCGTTTGCGGTTTTTCATGGTTCGGTGGTTGGATGGTTCGGTGGTTCGGTGGTTGGAAAACCGGGGCGTCAGGGGTATTCGGAGGAGACGAGGTCGAGGGTGCGGTTGCCGTTGGAACGGAGGGCCCCGGCGAGCCAGTACGCGGCGGCGGCGATCAGGACGACGACGAAGAGCGCGAGCGCGTATTCGACCATCGCCTGTCCCGCGCGGCGGCGCGCGGCGGGTCCGGGCCGGTTTCCCCGTTGCATGGGGGCAGTCTAGCACAACCGGTCCGGCCCCCGCAACCGCTATTTTGCGCTTCCGGAAAAAAGCGCTTGCATCGTTCCGCCGGATTTGCTAGAATATCGCCCGCTTTTAGCTTCCAGCCGTCTGCACCGGTAGGGAACCGGGAGGCCGGAAGCGGCGAAACACAACGGAAAAACCAAGTAAAATGGCCAAGAAAGTCATCGGCATCGTGCGTCTGCAGGTGCCTGCCGGGAAAGCCAACCCGGCCCCGCCGATCGGCCCCGCCCTGGGCGCGCAAGGCGTGAACATCATGGCGTTCTGCAAGCAGTTCAACGCCGCCACGGAAAAACAGGCCGGTCTCGAGATCCCGGTCGTCATCACGGTCTACGCGGACCACTCCTTCACGTTCATCCTGAAGAGCCCGCCCGCCGCGATCCTCCTCAAGAAGGCCGCCGGCATCGAGAAGGGCTCGGGCCAGCCGAACAAGAACAAGGTCGGCAAGGTCACGCACGCGCAGATCCTCGAAATCGTCAAGACCAAGGCCGCGGACCTCAACGCGACCGACCCCGAGCACGCCGCGCGCATGGTCGAGGGCACCGCCCGCTCGATGGGCATCACCGTCGTGAAGTAAGGAGCCCGGCACCATGAAGAAACACGGCAAGAAATACGTCGACGCGGCCAAGAAGGCCCCGGCGGAGCGCGTTTCCCTCCAGGAGGCGGTCGCCTTCGTGAAGGCCAACGCCGGCGCGAAGTTCGACGAATCGGTCGAACTCGGCATGCGCATGGGCTGCGACCCGCGCAAGTCCGACCAGATGATCCGCGGCACCGTTTCCCTCCCCCACGGCACCGGCAAGGCCGTCAAGGTCGTGGTGTTCGCGGGCGGCGCCCCCGCCGAGGCCGCGAAGGCCGCCGGCGCGGACGAGGTCGGCATGGACGACCTGCTCGAGAAGATCAAGGGCGGCTGGCTCGACTTCGACGTGGCGATCGCCACGCCCGAGGCCATGACGGCGGTCCGCAAGCTCGCGCGCGTCCTCGGTCCGCGCGGCCTCATGCCGAACCCGAAGACCGGCACGGTGACGGACGACACGGCCGCGGCCGTGAAGGCCCAGAAGGCCGGCAAGGTCGAGTTCCGCATGGACCGCCAGGGCAACATCTGCACGATGATCGGCAAGCGCTCGTTCGAGGCCAAGCAGATCGAAGAAAACGCGATGGCGCTCATCGACGCGATCCGCGCGGTGCGCCCCGCGGCGCTCAAGGGCCAGCTCTTCAAGAAGATCTCGCTCTCGAGCACGATGGGCGTCCCGGTCAAGATCGACATCAAGGACTAAGGAGGCTCCGAAATGACGAAACCGCAAGCCAATTCCAAGCGTCCGGAAAAGCTGTCCGCGATCCAGGAGATCGACTCGTTCATCGCGAACGCGGACTTCTGCTTCATCCTGAACTACGGCGGCCTCACCGTCGCCGAATTCGCCGCGCTGCGCGGCAAGCTCGCCCCCACGAAGGCCGTCCTCAAGGTCGTGAAGAACACGTACCTGGCGAAGGCGCTCGAGGACAAGGGCTGGACCGCGATCGAGAACGTCCTCACCGGCCCCACGGCGCTCGTCGCCGGCTCGGGCGACCCGGCCGAGGTCGCCAAGGCGATCACGACGTTCCTGAAGGACAACGAGAAGGCGTCCGTGAAGGCCGGCCAGCTCGGCGACCAGTCGCTGGACGCCAAGCAGGTCAAGCAGCTCTCCGACCTCCCGTCCAAGGACGAGATGCGCGCGAAGCTGCTCGCCACGCTGCAGGCGCCCGCGGGCGACCTGGTGCGCGTGCTCTCGGCCTCGGTCAAGGGCATCCTCTACGTTCTCAAGGCGAAGGCCGGCGCCTAACCGCCGCCCCGCGAAACCCCGTTCCACAAAACCGGGGAAACCGCCGCGGCGGGTGCCGCGAAACGGAACCCCGGTCCCGCCCGGGCGAAGGCCCGGGAGGTTGGACAAACAAGAAGAAAGAAAAACAAAATGACCAAAGAAGAAGTTGTCGAATTCCTCTCCGGCCTTTCGGTTCTCGAAATCGCCGACCTCGTCAAGACGCTCGAGGAGAAGTGGGGCGTTTCCGCCGCCGCTCCCGTCGCCGTCGCCGCCGCGGGTGCCGCTCCGGCCGCCGCCGCCGCCGAGGAGAAGACCGAGTTCGACGTGAAGCTCGTGGACGTCCCCGCCGACAAGAAGATCGCGGTGATCAAGGAAGTCCGCGGCGCCACGGGCCTGGGCCTCGCCGAGTCGAAGAAGCTCGTCGAAGACAAGGGCACCGTGAAGACCGGCATCGCCAAGGCGGAAGCCGAGGAGCTCAAGAAGAAGCTCGAGGCCGCCGGCGCCAAGGTCGAGGTGAAGTAAGCCTCCGCGTTCCGCCCTCCCGCGGCGCACCGCGCCGCGGGAGGCGGAACGCCTTTCTTTTTCCCGGATTTTTCCGGTATTCTGTCTGATCTTTGTACCCAGTCGGGCCTTGTTCGGTGTGCATAGCCGGGGCCGGCGTCTCCCGCGGATTTCCGTCCGCGAACCCATCCGAGGTGAACCATGGTCGAAAGAACCATCTACGGCAAGCTCCAGCCCGTCATCCCCCCGCCTGACCAAATCGAAATCCAGACGAAGTCCTACGAGGACTTCCTGCAGCCCGACGTGCCGCCGGCGAAGCGCGCGCCGATCGGCCTGCAGGGGATTTTCAAGGAAATCTTCCCGATCGAGAGCTACGACGGGCACTACGTGCTCGAATTCGTGAAGTACGAGCTCTCGAAGGGCGATCCCGCGCACCCGCAACCCAAGGACGACGCGCTCGCGGCCCTGCGCGAGGGCGTGACCTACTCCGCTTCGCTCAACGTGACGTTCCGCCTGAAGAACGGCGAGAGCTACACGGAGGAAACGGTCTACATGGGCGAAATCCCGCTCATGCGCGAAAACGGCTCGTTCGTGATCAACGGCGCCGAGCGCGTGATCGTCTCGCAGCTGCACCGCTCCCCCGGCATCTGCACGGAGCGCCAGATCCACGCGAACGGCACGCCGCTGCACTCCGTCCGCATCATCCCGGACCGCGGCTCCTGGATCGAATTCCAGTTCGACACGAACCGCCAGATCTGGGTCATCATGGACCGCCGCCGCAAGCGCCGCAAGTTCCTGGCGTCGACGTTCCTGCGCTGCCTCGGCTACTCGAGCGACCGCGACATCCTGCAGAACTTCTACGTCTACCGCACGGTCTCCACGAAGGAGAAGAAGGCGGAGAAGCTCCAGAACCTGGTCTTCCCCGAGGACGTGCGCGACGCCAAGACGGGCGCGCTGCTCGCCCACCGCTACGACTTCGCCACGCCGCCGGCCCTGCGCCAGCTCGCGCTCGCCGGCTACAAGACCGTCGAGATGCTCGACGTGGAGTGGGACGAAGGCGCGCTCCTGTACACGCTCCGCGCGGACACGACCACGAACGAGGAAGAGGCCCTCAAGGACCTCTACCACAAGCTGCGTCCGGGCGATCCGATCACGGCGTCCAACGCCTCGCAGCTGGTGAAGCGCCTCTTCTTCGACCCGCGCCGCTACGACCTGGGCAAGGTCGGCCGCTACAAGATCAACCAGAAGCTGCGCGACTTCCGCGATCCGGACCGCGGCGAGGCCGAGGTGCCCGGCGACCTGCGCGTCCTGGACAACACGGACTTCATCAAGGCGCTGCGCATGCTCGCCGCGGTGAGCACGCAGCGCAAGCCCTCCAAGACCGATCCGCGGCCTCAGGCGAAGCTGGCGACGCAGATCCCGATCGACGACATCGACCACCTCGGCTCGCGCCGCATCCGCACCGCGGGCGAGCTGCTCGAGAACCAGTGCCGCACCGGCCTCTCGCGCACCGAGCGCGTGATCCACGAGCGCATGTCGCTCGCGGCCTCGCAGAACCAGGAAGGCGAGAGCGAGCAGCTCCGCCCGACGCGCCTCGTGAACAGCAAGACGTTCGGCGCCGTCGTCGCGGACTTCTTCGCGCGCAGCCAGCTCTCCCAGTTCATGGACCAGACGAACCCGCTCTCGGCCCTCGCGCACAAGCGCCGCCTCTCGGCCCTCGGCCCCGGCGGCCTCTCGCGCGACCGCGCGGGCTTCGAAGTCCGCGACGTGCACCCCTCGCACTACGGCCGCATCTGCCCGATCGAGACGCCCGAAGGCCCGAACATCGGCCTGATCTCGTCGCTCGGCATCTACGCGCACCTGAACGAATACGGTTTCGTCGAGACGCCCTACCGCCGCGTGAAGCCCGACAAGAACGGCGAGCCCTACGTGACGGACGAAGTGGTCTACATGTCCGCCGACGAGGAAGAGCAGTACGTCATCGCGCAGGCCAACGCCCCGCTCAAGAAGGAAAACGGAAAGCTCCGCTTCGTCAACCCCAGCATCCGCGTCCGCTACAAGGCCGAGTTCCAGGAAATGCCGCCGTCCAAGGCCCAGTTCATGGACGTGAGCCCGATGCAGGTGATCTCGATCGCCGCCGGCCTCATCCCGTTCCTGGAGCACGACGACGCGAACCGCGCGCTCATGGGCGCCAACATGATGCGCCAGGCGGTCCCGCTGCTGCGCACCGAGCGCCCCTACGTGGCGACCGGCCTCGAAGGAACCGCCGCGCGCGATTCGCGCGTGATCGTCGTCTTCGACGGCCTCGGCGAAGAGGGCGAGCCCGGCATCGTCGCCGAAGTGGACGCGACGCACGTCACCGTGTCGTCCGACGGCGCCAAGCCCACGAGCAAGACGCCCAAGTCCAAGTTCCGCCGCTACGACCTGCAGAAGTTCCGCCGCACGAACGCCGGCACCTGCTTCAACCAGTGGCCGATCGTGGAGAAGGGCCAGAAGGTCGAGAAGGGCGACGTCCTCGCGGACGGCCCGGCGACCGACCAGGGCGAGCTTTCGCTCGGCAAGAACCTGCTCGTCGCCTACATGCCGTGGTGCGGCTACAACTTCGAGGACGCCATCCTCGTTTCGCAACGCATCGTGCGCGACGACGTGTTCACGTCGGTGCACATCCTCGAATTCGAATGCACCGCGCGCACGACGAAGCTCGGCGACGAGGAGATCACCCGCGACATCCCGAACGTGGGCGAGGACGCGCTGCGCAATCTCGACTCGCGCGGCGTGATCCGCGTCGGCGCCGAAGTGAAGCCCGGCGACATCCTCGTGGGCAAGGTCACGCCGAAGAGCGAGACCGAACTCATGCCGGAGGAGAAGCTCCTGCGCGCGATCTTCGGCGAAAAGGCCGCCGAAGTGCGCGACACGTCGCTCAAGGTGCAGCCCGGCACCTACGGCATCGTGATGGACGTGAAGATCAACAACCCGGAGGACGCGCGCCCGACGCAGCGGCGCACCGCCTCCGCGGCGACCGCGGCCATCGACGCGGGCGGCTCCCGCAAGAAGCCCCTCACCGAAGCGGACATCAAGAAGCGCTACGAGAAGGGCCTCAAGGAGCTCATGGGCGAGCTCACCGACACGCTCTCGCGCAAGTTCCTCGGCGAAAAGATCGCGACGCCCGTCGTGAACGCCGCCACCGGCGACGTGATGGTCCCCGCCAACAAGAAGATCACCAAGGCGATCCTCGTCGCGCTCGCCAAGGGCCGCAAGGACGCCTCGGCCGAGCCCGGTCCCGTGGACGACGGCCTCAAGGAGATCTTCGGCTCGTTCGAGCCCAAGTTCGCCGCGCTCGAAGCCAAGCGCGCCGCCGAGACGGCGGAGCTCGAAGGCGGCCCCGAGGCCGCCGCCGAGGTCGTCCGCTCCGTCAAGGTGTACCTCGCCGAGAAGAAGAACCTCTCCGTGGGCGACAAGCTCTCCGGCCGCCACGGCAACAAGGGCGTCGTCGCCCGCATCCTGCCGGACGCGGACATGCCCTTCCTGCCGAACGGCCAGCCGATGGACATCATCCTCAACCCGATGGGCGTGCCCTCCCGCATGAACCTCGGGCAGGTGTTCGAGACGCACCTCGGCGCCGCCTGCCGCGCGCTCGGCAAGCACGCCGGCACGCCGGTGTTCGACGGCATCCGCGAGGAATCCGCCGACAAGGCCGCCGACTACACGCGCAAGGCGCGCGAGCCCTACGAGGAGACGATCCGCCACATGCTCCACGAAGCGGGCCTGCAGAAGGACTTCGAGTGGATCAAGGAAGACGGCAAGTCCGTCCTCTTCGACGGCCGCACGGGCGAACCGTTCGACCAGCGCGTCATGGTGGGCGTGACCTACATGCTCAAGCTCCACCACCTCGTCACGGACAAGATCCACGCCCGCGCGGTCGGCCCCTACTCGCTCGTCACCCAGCAGCCGCTCGGCGGCAAGGCGCAGGCCGGCGGCCAGCGCATGGGCGAAATGGAGGTGTGGGCGCTCGAAGCCTACGGCGTGGCCTACGCGCTGCAGGAGATGCTCACCGTGAAGTCCGACGACGTCGCCGGCCGCACGCGCATCTACGAATCGATCGTCAAGGGCCAGAACGCGCTCAACGCGGGCATGCCGGAGACCTTCAAGGTGCTCATCAGCGAACTCAAGGGCCTCTGCCTCGACATGAAGCTCGAGAAGGCCGAGGACGCCCGCAAGAACGCCATCCGCTAACCCCTTCCAGGAGAAACAGACATGAATCCCTACGCCATGAAGGACCTCTTCGACGAGGGCGGCAGCGTCGACCAGTACGACGACGTGTGCATCACCCTCGCCTCGCCCGAAACCATCCGCTCCTGGAGCCACGGCGAGGTGAAGAACCCCGAGACGATCAACTACCGCACGTACCGTCCCGAGCGGGACGGCCTGTTCTGCGAGAAGATCTTCGGGCCGACCCACGACTGGGAATGCGCCTGCGGCAAGTACAAGCGCATCAAGCACAAGGGCATCACCTGCGACCGCTGCGGCGTCGAGGTGACCGTCGCGCGCGTCCGCCGCGAACGCATGGGCCACATCGAGCTGGCGGTGCCCGTCAGCCACATCTGGTTCCTCAAGTGCGCGCCCTCGCGCATCGGCCTCATGCTCGACATGACCGCCGGCGCGCTCGAGCGCGTCCTCTACTACGAGGACTACCTGGTGGTCGATCCGGGCGACACCCCGCTCAAGCCCAACCAGGTCCTCTCCGAGGAGGAGTACAACGACTACTACAGCCAGTACGGCGACGCGTTCGAGGCGCAGATGGGCGCAGCGGGCGTGCAGAAGCGCCTCTCCCGGATCAACCTGGACGAGCTGCGCGCCGACCTCGAGGAGCAGATCGAGAACACCCGCTCCAAGCAGACCGGCAAGAAGATGACCAAGCGCCTCAAGGTCTGCGAGGGCTTCCGCCTCTCCGGCACCCGCCCGGAGGACATGATCCTCACCGTGATGCCCGTCATCCCGCCGGACCTGCGCCCGCTCGTCCAGCTCGAAGGCGGCCGCTTCGCGACGAGCGACCTGAACGACCTGTACCGCCGCGTCATCAACCGCAACAACCGCCTCCGCAACCTGCAGCAGCTCAAGACGCCGGACGTGATCATCCGCAACGAGAAGCGCATGCTCCAGGAGGCCGTCGACGCGGTGTTCGACAACGGCCGCCGCGGCCGCGCCGTCACCGGCGCCGGCGGGCGCGCCCTCAAGTCGCTCTCCGACATGCTCAAGGGCAAGACCGGCCGCTTCCGCCAGAACCTGCTCGGCAAGCGCGTCGACTACTCCGGCCGTTCCGTCATCATCTGCGGCCCCGAGCTCAAGCTCTGGCAGTGCGGCCTCCCCAAGAAGATGGCGCTCGTCCTGTTCGAGCCGTTCATCATCCGCCGCCTCAAGGAGAAGAACCTCGCGCACACCGTCCGCGCCGCCAAGAAGTTCATCGAGCGCCAGGACCCGCGCGTGTGGGACGTCCTCGAGGAGGTCACGAGCGGCAAGACCGTCATGCTCAACCGCGCGCCCACGCTGCACCGCCTCTCGATCCAGTCGTTCGAGCCGGTGCTCGTCGAGGGCGAGGCGATCAAGCTGCACCCGCTGTGCTGCACGCCGTTCAACGCCGACTTCGACGGCGACCAGATGGCCGTCCACCTGCCGCTCTCGATCGAGGCGCAGATGGAGTCGCGTCTCCTGATGCTCTCCGCCAACGCGATCTTCTCGCCGGCGTCCGGCAAGTCGATCAAGACCCCGACGCAGGACGTCGCGCTCGGCGTCTACTACGTCACGGCCGAGGACCAGTGCGACCGCATGCGCCGCGAGCACGGCCTGCCCGCCGAGCCGCCCTTCGAGAAGCTCCCGCTCTTCTGCGACTTCGACGAAGTGCACTTCGCCTACGACGACAAGGCGCTCGGCATGCACAGCCGCATCCGCCTGCGCAACCCCGACTTCGGCGTGAAGACCAAGCACGGCAACGAGAAGGACAAGGTCATCGAGACCACCGTCGGCCGCGTCTTCTTCAACGAAATCTGGCCGCGCACCGAACCCTCCTCCGAAGAGGGCAAGGAGCCGCTCGGATTCGTCAACCAGAAGGTCGAAAAGAGCCTGCTCGGCAAGCTCATCGCCGAATGCCACGACGTCGCGGGCCACGAAGCCACCGTCAAGATGCTCGACGACCTCAAGGACCTCGGCTACGCCCAGGCCACGCTCGCCGGCGCCTCGATCGACCTCGTGGACATGATCATCCCGCCGGCCAAGCAGGAGATCATCGACAACGCCCAGAAGCGCGTCGACGAAATCCGCGGCCAGTACAACAAGGGCGTCATCACCGACGCCGAGCGCCACAACAAGGTGGTCGACGTCTGGTCGGAAACGTCCGAGAAGCTCGTCGGCGTCATGTACAAGGCGATCGACGAAAACGGCTGGACGCCCGAGACGAAGAACCTCGAGATCAACCCCGTCTTCATGATGGTCGACTCGAAGGCCCGCGGCTCCAAGCAGCAGATCCGCCAGCTGGCGGGCATGCGCGGCTGCATGGCCGACCCGTCCGGCAACATCATCGAGACGCCGATCAAGTCGAACTTCCGCGAAGGCCTCTCCATCCTCGAATACTTCATCTCCACGCACGGCTCCCGCAAGGGCCTGGCGGACACCGCGCTCAAGACGGCGGACGCCGGCTACCTCACGCGCAAGCTCGTCGACGTGTCGCAGGACGTCATCATCACCGAAGAGGACTGCGGCACCCCGAACGGCATCGAGATGAAGCCGATCATGGACGGCGACAAGGTCGTCACCCCGATCGCGCAGCGCGTCCTCGGCCGCACCTCCCTCAACGACATCGTGGACCCCGCCACGGGCGAGATCCTCGTCTACGCCAACGAGGAGTTCGACGAGAAGGCCTGCAAGCGCATCGCGCCGCTCAACCTCCCGAGCGTGTGGATCCGCTCCGGTCTCACCTGCCAGAGCGAACACGGCATGTGCGCCAAGTGCTACGGCCGCGATCTCTCGACCGGCAAGCCCGTCCAGATCGGCACCGCGGTCGGCATCGTCGCCGCGCAGTCCATCGGCGAGCCCGGCACGCAGCTCACGATGCGGACGTTCCACGTCGGCGGCACGGCTTCGACCACGATCACCTCGACCGAGCACGTCACGCGCGAGGCCGGCTACGTGGTCTTCTCCGACGACATGCGCCAGGTCCGCAATTCCAAGGGCGACACGGTCGTCCTGAACCAGGGCACCACGGTCTACATCGTGAAGGACGCCGCGCGCGGCGCCTCCGAGAGCAACGTCCTGGAGAAGTTCTCGCCGCCGCTCGGCGCCGTCGTCCACGCCGGCGCGGGCGACAAGGTCAAGGCCAAGTTCAAGCTCGCCGAATGGGACGGCTACTCCACGCCGATCCTCACGGAGTATCCCGGCCGCGTCAAGTTCAACGACTTCGTCGAGGGCGTCTCCGTCGAGCGCCAGGTCGACGCCAAGTCCGGCGCCGCCCAGCTGGTCGCGATCGAAACCAAGGAGAACCTCCACCCGCAGATCATCGTCATCGACGCGGAAACGGGCAAGGGCCTCGGCTACTACGCGATCCCGACGGGCGCCGTCGTCACCGTCAAGGACGGCGACGCGGTCACGCCCGGCCAGGTTCTCGCGAGGACCACGCGCAAGGAAAGCAAGACGCGCGACATCACGGGCGGCCTGCCGCGCGTGACCGAGCTCTTCGAGGCGCGCCAGCCCAAGGAAGTCGCCGAAATCTCCAAGATCGAAGGCGTCGTCGGCTTCGCGGACAACGAGCGCGGCAAGCGCGTCATCGTCGTGAAGGACGAAAGCACGGACACCGAGGAGCGGCACTACATCCCGATGGGCAAGCACGTCATCGTCTACCCGGGCGACCGCGTCCGCAAGGGCCAACCGCTCACGGACGGCGACCTCTCGCCGCAGGAAATCCTCGAGGTCTCCGGCCGCGACGAGCTGCAACGCTACCTCGTGAGCGAAGTGCAGAGCGTCTACCGGCTGCAGGGCGTCGAAATCAACGACAAGCACATCGAGATCATCGTGCGGCAGATGCTGCGCAAGGTCAAGGTCGTGAACCCCGGCGACACGGACTTCCTCTGGGGCGAGCAGGTCTCGCACGAGGAGTTCATGCGCAAGAACGAGGAAGCGATGGCCGAAGGCAAGCGCCCGGCCGAAGCGACCCCGGTCCTGCTGGGCATCACCAAGGCCGCGCTCGAGACGGACTCGTTCATCTCGGCGGCGTCCTTCCAGGACACCACGCGCGTGCTCACGGAGAGCGCCACGCAGGCCCGCAAGGACAACCTGCGCGGGTTCAAGGAGAACGTGATCATCGGCCACCTCATCCCGGCCGGCACGGGTTTCCCGATGAACCGCTGCCTCAAGGTCGTCCCGCTCGTCGACCCCGTCGCCGAAGAGGACATGCCCCCGACCGAGGCCGAGACCGTGCGCCGCACGACCTTCGCCCAGATCGCCCCGAACGACCCGGACGAATCCCCGGCTCCCGCGGAGGAATAGTTTCCGGCATTCCCGGCACGACCGCGAACCGGCCCGGCGGCTTCTGCCGCCGGGCCGGTTCTTTTGTCTTTCCAGGGAGTTGTTCGGATTCCAACGAGTTGCTTAAGGGGACAGACCCCTTTAAAATCGAGCCCGCTTCCTTTTTCGGCGGGTTTCTGCTAGCATGTTCCGCCGGAACATGAAACCCCACGTCGACATCTACCGCGTCCGTTCGTGCGAATGTGCGCCCGACGGCACGTTGCGTCTGCCGCGCCTCCTCGACTACCTGCAGGAGACCGCCGCCGACCACGCACGCGAGCTCGGGTTCGACGCCCCCGTCATCGACGAAGCGACCGGTGCGCGCGGCGCGTGGGTGCTCGCGCAGCTGCGCATCCGGCTCGACGACGTCCCGCGCTGGCGCGACGAGGTCGCCGTGGACACGTTCCCCTACGGCGTCCGCGCGCTGTCCGCCAACCGCGATTTCGTCGTCGGCCGCGCGGGCGGCGGCGCGCCCTACGGCGTGGCCACGTCGCGCTGGATGGTCATCGACCCGGTCGCCCGCAAGGCCGTGCGCGTGCCCGCCGCGATCGGGGCCAAGTCCTACGACCGCGAGCCCGTTTTCGGCCCGGGCGGCCCGTTCACGCGCCTGCGCTGGCCCGCCGGGGACGAAACGCCCGGCGAGCGCTTCCGCGCCGCCGACATGCACATCGACATGAACGGCCACGTGAACAACGTCCACTACGCCGAGTGGATGCTCGAGAGCGTGCCACCGGATTTCGCCGCCGCGCACCGTCCCGTCGAGATGGAAATCGTGTTCCGTTCCGAAACGCTCCGCGGCGACTTCGTCGTTTCGCGTTCCCTGCCCGGTCCCGCCGCGCCGGACGGCTCCCCGACCTTCCTCCACCGCGTCTCCGATCCCGCCGGCCGGGACCACGTCCTCGCGACAACCCGCTGGCGGCCCGTTCCGGCCGCTTCCTGACATGAAAAAGAAATCCGCGCCTCCCGCTCCCGCCGTCGGCCTCGTCATGGGCTCCGACTCCGACTGGCCCCTCGTCTCCAAGGCCCACGAAACGCTCGCCGAGCTCGGCATCCCGCACGAAGTGCGCGTGATGTCCGCGCACCGTACGCCCGACCTGGCGCACGTCTATTCCGCCACGGCGGAAGACCGCGGCCTCAAGGTGATCCTCGCCGCCGCCGGCGGCGCGGCGCACTTGGCGGGCGTCCTCGCCGCGGGCACGACCCTTCCCGTGATCGGCATTCCCGTCCCGGGCGGTTCGCTCGGCGGCCTCGAAGCCCTGCTCGCGACCGTTCAGATGCCGTCCGGCATCCCGGTCGCGACCGTCGCGCTCTCGTCGGCCGGACCGGCCAACGCCGCGATCCTCGCGGCCGAAATCCTCGCGCTCTCCGATCCCGCGCTCCGCGAACGCCTCCGCGCCCGCAAGCAGAAGCTGCACGACAAGGTCGTTGCCGCGGACGCGAAGCTCCAGTCGCAGCTCTAGCCGTTTCCCGTGGCCCTCCGCGTCCTCAACCGTTTCCCCGGCGCCAACGCCGCGGTCCTCTCCGTCGACGACCGCGCGCGCGAAATCGTCTTCGCCCCCGAGCCGCGCCCCGGCGCGGAGGCGCTGTGGTTCCACTTCCGCGTCGCCGACCCGCAACCGCCGTCGCCGCCGCCGGACGCGCTCCGCGTGCGGCTCGCGTTCGCGGACGCCCTGTCGGGGCTCGACGCCGCGGCCGCCGCGCAACTGCGCCCGGTCTACCGCGAGAAGGGCAACAACTGGCTCCGCGCGCGTCCGGCCGCGGCGGTGCCGGCGAAGACGCCGGCCGACGTTCCGGCGCTCGTCTGGGAACTGCCCTGGCCGCCCCGCGACGGCGCCCTCGACGTCGCGCTGGACGTCCCCTACGGTCCGGAGGACCTCGCGGCGACGGTCCGCCGCTCGAACGGCTTCTGGACCGAAACCGCGGCCGGACTGCTCGCCGGCGGCGCGGTCCTGCGCCGCCTTTCGTCCGGTCAGCCGCCGTCGCCGTCGCCC
>JAFPUX010000197.1 GCA_017413145.1 Kiritimatiellia bacterium
GCCCGGCACGTCGAGCAGGACGACCGGCGCGCGGACGGAGCGCAGGACGCGCGGGAACTCCGACGCCCAGAAGTCGAAGACCAGGCCGTCGAGCCCGCCGTCGCGGCGGGCGCGCTCGATCTCCCCCGCGAGGTTCTCGCGGAAGCGGACGACGCGCACGTCCCACCCGCCGCGCTCGGCGGCGCGCCGGAAGAGGCCCGCGAGCACGTCGGTGCCGAACCGGCCGCCCGTCCAGAGGGCGGCCAGCACGCGGCGGATCGGTCGGGAGCGGTTGCGTTTCACGAATCCGGATTCTAGCAGAAACCGCGCCTTTTCGGCAACCGGATGCGCGCCGCGGCGGCCGGGGACGGCCGCCCTCCCGTTTGCGGCTACCGCAACGCGACGGTGCGGCCCGTGCGGCGGGAGCGCTCGGCGGCGAAGACCGTGAGGTGCGACTCGATCGTGGCGTCGACGCCGGAGACGATCAGTTCCGGCTTGTTCTCGAGGATCGCGGTGCAGAAGGCGTCCATGATCCCGCCGTCGCCGCCGCCGTGGCCGCCGGCCATGCTCGCGCCGGAGGCGTTCGTGTCGATCGTCTCGGTCTTCCCCGTGAGGAAGTCGAAAATCCGGATCGTCGAGCTGTCGTCGGTCTCGATCGTGCCCTTCGTGCCGAAGATGCGCGTGCGGCGACCGCCCATCGGCGTGAAGGCCGTCATCGTGAAGGACGCCGTCACGCCGCCCTCGTACTCGAAGTCCACGACCTGGTGGTCGACGACGTCGTTGTCGCACGCGAAGACGCAGCGGCCGTAGGGGCCTTCGCGCAGCGCCTTCGTCAGGTTCTTCCTCGTGAAGGTCGGGTCGACGACGTCGAGCGGCCAGCCGTGCCGCTTCGGGTCGGCGAGGCGCTTGAAGTAGAACTCCTTGGCGGACCACGGGCACTTCTTCGAGAGCTTGCAGTCGAGGCAGCGGTCCGCGGCGCCGGCGGGCTTGTTCTCCTTCTTGAAGAACGAGAGCGACCCGAACGACGAGACGCGGCGGCAGGGCCGGCCGATGACGAACGAGAGCCAGTCGACGTCGTGGCACGCCTTGGCGAGCAGCATGAAGGAGCTCTCCTTCTCGTTGCGCCAGTTGCCGCGGACGAACGAGTGCGCCTGGTGCCAGAACCCGACCGGCTCGAGGTGCTCGACGGAGACGACGTCGCCGATGCGGCCCGACGCGACGAGCTTCTTCACGATGCGCGAGTAGGCCGTGTAGCGCAGGACGTGGCAGACGGCGAAGGCGTTGCCGTGCTTGCGTACCTCGGCGACGATGCGCTTGCACGCCGCGGCCGTCGGCGCCATCGGCTTCTCGAGGAGGATGTGGTAGCCGAGCGGCGCGAACGCCTTCACGCACGCCTCGTGGTCGGCGTCCTGCGTGCAGATCGCGACGCAGTCGGCGACGCGGCCCGCGGCGGCGGCCTCCTGCCACGTCCGGAAGACCCGTTCCGGCGCGATGCCGTGCTCGCGCGCCATCTTTTCGCGGTGGAAGTCGCGCGGCTCGGCGACGGCGACGACCTTCGCCTTGCCGGGGATCTTCTTCGCCAGGTCGGCGTAGACGAAGCCGCGGCCGCCGGCGCCGACGATCAGGAAGGTGAGGGGAGCGTGGGACTTTTTGCGTGGGGTGGTGCTCATGGCGCGCGATTCTACCACAGCCGCCGCGCGTTTGAACATCCCCCTGGATGGAGGGGTCGCCCGCGCGCGGCCCCTTGCGGAACGGGGGCGGCGTCTGCTAGAATCCGCCGCCCATGAACAACCCGCTGCTCGAAAACGTCAACATCAAGTCGATCGTCCTGCTGCCGACACCGGCGGAACTGCGGGCGCAGGTGCCGCAGACCGCGGCTTCGGCGCGGACGGTCGAGCGCGGGCGCGCCGCGATCGAGCGGATCCTGGACCGCGACGACCCGCGTTTCATGGCGATCGTCGGCCCGTGCTCGATCCACAACCTCGACGCCGCCGGCGAATACGCCCGGCGCCTCCGCGCGATCGCGGACGAGGTCGCGGACACGATCCTCGTCGTCATGCGCGTCTACTTCGAGAAGCCGCGCACGACCGTCGGCTGGAAGGGCTTCATCAACGACCCGTACCTCAACGACACGTTCCGCATCGAAGACGGCCTCCGCATGGCGCGGCGGTTTCTCGTTTCCGTCGCCGAGCTCGGCCTCCCCGCCGCGACCGAGGTCCTCGACACGCTCACGCCGCAGTACATCGGCGACCTGATCTCCTGGGCGGCGATCGGCGCGCGCACCGCCGAGGCGCAGACGCACCGCGAGATCGCGAGCGGCCTTTCGACGCCCGTCGGGTTCAAGAACGGCACGGACGGTTCGCTCGATCCCGCGATCAACGGCATCGCCTCGTCGGTCGGCCAGCACCACTTCCTCGGCGTCACGGACGACGGCCTGCCCGCGGTTTTCGCCACGGCCGGCAACGCCTACTCGCACGTCGTGCTCCGCGGCGGCCGCGAGCCGAACTACGACGCGTCGCACGTGGCGGAATGCGAGCGCCGGCTCAAGGCGGCGCACCTGCCGATGAACGTCGTCGTGGACTGCTCGCACGCCAACTCCCACAAGCGCCCCGAAGAGCAGGGCGCGGTCCTGCGCGACCTCCTCGCGCAGATCGAGGCGGGGAACCGCTCGATCCGCGGCTTCATGCTCGAGAGCTTCCTGGAACCCGGCGCGCAGACGATCCCGCAGGACCTGCGGCGGCTGCGTCCCGGCCTCTCGGTGACCGACGCCTGCATCGGTTGGGACGAGACGGCCGCGCTCCTGCGCGAAGCCGCCGAGCGCCTCGCTCCCGTCGCCGCGGCCCGCCGCTGAACGGCCGGCGCGGGGCGTCACGGGCGCAGGAAGTCCGGCGGCGGCGCTTCGGCGGAGACGGGTTCGCGCGTGGCGGGGTGGGGGAAGGAGAGCCGCCACGCGTGGAGGGCCTGGCGCGGGAAGACGAGGCGCGCGCGGTCGGCGTCCGAGAGCGTCCCGGCGCAGAGCTTCGCGTAGAACGTCCGGTCCGGGCCGTAGAGCTTGTCGCCGGCGACGGGGTGGCCGAGCGCGAAGAGCGTCGCGCGGATCTGCGCGGTCCGGCCGGTGACGGGACGGCATTCGAGGAGGGTGAAGCGCCCGTCGGAGCGGAGCGGCCGGAAGCGCGTGTGCGCGGTGTCGGAGCCGGCGTCGATGCGCCAGGCGGCGGGGTCCGGCGCCGGCTCGAAGACGCGGTATTTGAAGACGACCGCGTCGCTCGCCGGCCGGATGCGGCCGACGGCGTCGGACCAACCGTCCGGGCCGGCGGGTTCGTCCCAGCCGCCCTCGACGAGGCAGAGATAGCGCTTGTCGAAGCGGCGCGCGGCCATGTCGCGGCCGAGGCGCGAGGCGGCCTCGGCGGTCTTCGCGACGAGGACGGCGCCGGAGGTTTCGCGGTCGAGGCGGCTCACGAAGTGGACCGCAGGCCAGCCGGCGGCGCGGAGGAGGGCGTCGAGCGTGTGGGCGCGGTAGCGTCCGCTCGGATGGCAGGGCAGATTGCCGCTCTTGGCGACGACCGCGAAAAGCGGATCGTCGAGCAGGACGGACCACGACGGGTCGACCGGCGGCTCCGGACCGGGCGGCGCGGGCGGTCCGGCGAAGGCGTCGCGGGACGGGGGCGCGGTCACGGCGCGACGGCCCGCATGGCGGCCTGCGTTCCTTCGTAGAAGAAGGTTCCCCAGCCGACGGTGAAGAGGAAGTCGCCGTAGAGCGCGTGCTCGATGCAGGAAAAGAGCAGCGAACCGGTGAGGCGGTACGACTGCAGGAAGAAGAGCCCGCCGACGAACGTGAACGCGCACGCCCACGGGTTGTGGAAGACGACGTGCGCCCACGAGAAAAGCAGCGCGCCGAAGAGAAGCGGGTGCCGCGGGACGCACGCGGCGTAGCGCTTCTCGAAGAGCGCGCGGTAGAGGATGCCCTGCGGCAGGACGGAGACGAGCGGGTACGCGACGCACACGAGCGCCCAGAAGCGCGGGTTGTGGCGCGGGAAGGCGAAGAGCCATTCGGGCCGGAACTGCGAGAGCAGCCACGTGAGCAGGAGGGCGGAGAGGACGAAGCGCGCGAGCATTTCCGCCCAGAGGTGGTCGGCGACCCGGAGCCGCGTCAGCTCGCCGCGCGCGAGCAGTCCGGTGCGGCGCATCGCGACGTAGGCGACTGCGGCGGCGACGAGGAGCGTCGGTACGACCCACGCCTTGATCTGCACGCCCCAGCGCCGTTCGATCCACGCCGGCAGGAACGCCAGGACGGCCGGAAGCCCGACGTAGAGCAGGACGCATTCGACGAAAAGGCGGCCGCGCCCGACGCGGGCGGGGTTTCGCTCGGCGCGGGGCGGGTTTTGCCCGATGCAAACTGGATTTCGCTCGGCGCGGGCCGGGTTGCATTCGGCGCGGCGCGGTTTGTCCCCGGCGCGGGGCGGGTTTTGCCCGACGCAGGCGGGATTTCGCTCGGCGCGGGGTGTTTTGCACCCGGCTCGGGACGCGTTTCGCTCGGCGGATTCCTTCATGCGGCCCATTCTATCAGAACCGCCCGCGTCGGGTCAATCATCCTTTCTTAGCTCTCATTTATTTTCAGACTGTTCGTCCGTAATAAATTTTGCTTGACGTCTGCGGCTCTTTGTGCCAGACTCCCGCTCCGAAGGGCCTCCCCGGACTTCGAAGGTCTCCCGGTTTCCGACGGCCGCCCCCGGTCCTCCCTGGTCCACCCCGGTCCTTGAACGTTTCCCGATCCCGACGGCGGACTGCCTCAACGTTTCCACGCCGTTTTCCGTTCGTCATTTCTCCCGTTTTCCGATCAGACCCCGTTTCCCCGCTCCCCGCCATGCCCAGTACCGGTGTCTTCGAAGGCGTCCAGGCCGTCGACCGCATGATGCGCGCACAAGGCTATGTCGACCGTTCGCTTACCCTCGCGCTGATCAACTGGCTCGACCAAGGCGTCGACAACTACCTCCAGGAGGCGGCCGCCTTCTTCCAGAAGCGCTACGACCTCTTCCGCCGCAAGGGCCGCTA
Source organism: Kiritimatiellia bacterium (assembly GCA_017413145.1). Lineage (GTDB taxonomy): Bacteria > Verrucomicrobiota > Kiritimatiellia > RFP12 > UBA3636 > UBA3636. Next base: position 5,032 of record JAFPUX010000197.1, read on the forward strand.
CTGGGACGAGAAGCGCCTCGCGGACGCGAAGCAGGCGTTCGTCGAGGGCGTTCGCGCCCTGTCGGACAATCCCGATCCCGCGTCC
>JAFPUX010000198.1 GCA_017413145.1 Kiritimatiellia bacterium
CGGAAGCCGCGCCCGCCGCCGAAGCCGCCGCCGGCGAGGCCGCCGTTGCGGCCGAAACCTTCGCCCCGATCCGCCGCGGGCGCCGTCCGAGCGAAATGCTGCTCGGAGGCGAAGGCGACCCCGTCGAGTCGGAGGTCGCCGCGACCGAGCAGGCATCCGCCAACTGGCTCGACCGGCTCACGAAGATCGTCGACAAGGCCGACAGCTGGGTCTGGGGGCCGACGCTCATCGGCGCCATCCTCGTCACCGGCATCCTTCTCACGGCCGTCCTGCGCCTCGTCCACCTCTTCAACCTCCGGCGCGCGTTCCGCTACACGTTCGTCACGGAGTCGGACGGGCACGGCGAGGTGACGAGCTTCGGCGCGCTCTGCACCGCGCTCTCCGCGACGATCGGCACCGGCAACATCGTCGGCGTCGCCACGGCGATCGGCACCGGCGGCCCCGGCGCGCTCTTCTGGATGGAGGTCGCCGCGTTCTTCGGCATGGCGACCAAGTTCGCCGAAGGCACGCTCGCCGTGAAGTTCCGCGAGGTCGCGCCCGACGGCAGCGTCCTCGGCGGACCGTTCTACTACATCGAGAAGGGGCTCGGCAAGGGCTGGAAGTGGCTCGCCGTGCTCTTCGCCCTGTTCGGCGTCGTCGCCGGCATCATGGGCATCGGCACGATCACGCAGATCCAGGGCATTACCTCGGCTGCGGACCGCTTCTTCAAGCTCTGCGTCTACGAGCCCGGGACGGTCGCCCCCGGCTTCACGCTCTTCGGGGCGCACTACTCGTGGGCGCTCGCGGTCACGGGCCTCGTCGTCACCGTCGCCGCCGGGCTCGTCCTTATCGGCGGCCTCAAGCGCATCGCTTCCGTCTCGACGGTCGTCGTGCCGTTCATGGCGATCTTCTACGTGGCCGTCTGCGCGTTCCTGCTCCTCGGCAACCTCTCCGAGGTCACCGCGGCGATCGAGCTGGTCGTCCGCCTGGCCTTCAACCCCCGCGCCATCGCGGGCGGCGTCGCGGGCACGATCTTCATCGCGATCCAGAAGGGCGTCGCGCGCGGCATCTTCTCGAACGAGGCCGGCCTCGGCTCCGCGCCGATCGCCGCCGCCGCCGCCAAGACGAACGAGCCCGTGCGCCAGGGCCTCGTCTGCATGACCGGCACGTTCATCGACACGATCGTGATCTGCACGATGACGGGCCTGGCGATCGTCGTCACCGGCGCGTGGGACCCCTCCCTCAAGCTCGAGGGCGTGGACATCACGATCGAGGCGTTCCGCCAGGGCCTCGGCTTCCTGCCCCACGCGGACCTGATCGGACCGCTCTTCCTCTCGGTCGCGTTGGCGTTCTTCGCCTTCACGACGATCCTCGGCTGGGACTACTACTCGGAGAAGTGCCTCGAATACCTCGTCGGCCGCAAGAACAAGGTCGCGCTCAAGGTCTACCGCGTGCTCTACGTGCTGGTGGTCTTCGTCGGGCCCTACCTCACGGTCTCCGTCGTCTGGGGCATCGCCGACACGTTCAACGGCCTCATGGCGTTCCCGAACCTGGTCGCGCTCGTCCTGCTCTCGCCGACGGTCGCCCGCCTCACGCGCGACTACTTCCGCCGCCTGAAGTCCGGCGAGATCAAGGAATAGCCCCCGCCTAACCGATCGACCGCCAGACCGCTAGACCGAAAGACCGAAAGACCGAAAGACCATGAAAAAACTCTCCGACCACGAATTCTGGTTCATCGTCGGCTCGCAGTTCCTCTACGGGCCCGAAGTCCTCGAAACCGTCGACGCCCGCGCCCGCGAGATGGCCGACAAGATGAACGCCTCCGGCCGCCTGCCGTGCAGGATCGTCTACAAGGTCACCGCCAAGACGCCCGAGGAGATCGAGCGCACGGTGCTGGACGCGAACCACGACCCGCGCTGCGCCGGCGTGATCACGTGGTGCCACACGTTCAGCCCGTCCAAGATGTGGCTCACCGGCCTGCAGATGCTGCAGAAGCCCTGGTGCCACCTCGCCACGCAGTACAACGTCGAGATCCCGGACACGGAGATCGACATGGACTTCATGAACCTCAACCAGGCCGCCCACGGCGACCGCGAGCACGGGTTCATCGGCGCGCGCCTCCGCAAGCCGCGCAAGATCATAGCCGGCCACTGGGCCGACCCGGCGGTCCAGGCGCGCCTCGGCGACTGGATGCGCGTCGCGCACGGCGTCGCGTTCTCCCGCGCGCTCAAGGTCATGCGCTTCGGCGACAACATGCGCGACGTCGCGGTCACCGAGGGCGACAAGGTCGAGGCCCAGCGCAAGCTCGGCTGGCACGTCGACACGTGGGCCGTGGGCGACCTCGTGAAGGAGATGGCCAAGGTCACCGAGGCGCAGGTCGACGCGCTCGTGGCGGAGTACACGGCCGCCTACGACGTCGCGACCGACAACCTCGCGGCGATCCGCTACCAGGCGCGCGAGGAGATCGCGATGAAGGCGATGCTCGACCGCGAGGGCTGCTCGGCGTTCTCGAACACGTTCCAGGACCTCTACGGCATGGAGCAGCTGCCCGGCCTCGCGAGCCAGCACCTGATGGCTCTCGGCTACGGCTACGGCGGCGAGGGCGACTGGAAGGTCTCCGCGATGACCGCGGTGATCAAGGCGATGGGCGAAGGCAAGACCGGCGGCACGGCGTTCATGGAGGACTACACCTACCACCTGGAGCCCGGCCGCGAGTATTCGCTCGGCGCGCACATGCTCGAAGTCTGCCCCTCGCTCGCCGCGGACAAGCCGCGCATCGAGACGCACCACCTCGGCATCGGCATGAACGAGAAGGACCCCGCGCGCCTCGTCTTCGAGGGCCGCGCCGGCAAGGCGCTCGTGGCGAGCCTGGTCGACATGGGCGGCCGCCTGCGCCTCATCGTGCAGGACATCGAGTGCGTGAAGCCCATCATGAAGATGCCCAACCTGCCGGTCGCGCGCGTCATGTGGCGCGCCCTGCCCGACCTGCAGACGGGCCTCGAGTGCTGGATCGCCGCCGGCGGCGCGCACCACACGACGCTCACGCACGACGTCACGGCGGAGCAGCTGCGCGACTGGGCGCGGATCATGGAGATCGAGTTCGTCCACATCGGCAAGGACACCACGGTAGAGGCTCTCGAACACGACCTGTTCCTCTCGGACCTCGCCTGGAAGCTCCGCTCGTAGGAGGCGCGCCATGCTCGAAGAACTCAAGGAAGCGGTGCTGCAGGCCAACCTCGAACTGCCGCGCCGCGGCCTCGTCGTGTACACGTGGGGCAACGTCTCCGGCGTCGACCGCGAGCGCGGCCTGATGGTCATCAAGCCCAGCGGCGTGTCCTACGAGGCCATGAAGGCCTCCGACATGGTCGTCGTCTCGCTCGAGACGGGCGAAAAGGTCGAAGGCGCGCTCAACCCGTCCTCCGACACGCCCACGCACGTCGTGCTCTACCGCGAATTCCCGGAGGCGGGCGGCATCGTGCACACGCACAGCCGCTGGGCGACGACGCTCGCGCAGGCCGGCCGCGACCTGCCGCCGCTCGGGACGACCCACGCGGACCACTTCTACGGCGCCGTGCCGTGCACGCGCGCCATGCGCCGCGAGGAGATCGAAGGCGTCCCCGGCCACTACGAATGGGAGACCGGCCACGTGATCGTCGAGGCGTTCCGCGAGCGCGGGATCGACCCGGCGTCCGTCCCCGCGGCGCTCGTCCGCAGCCACGGTCCGTTCACGTGGGGCAAGACCCCGGCCAAGGCCGTCGAGAACGCCGTCGTCCTCGAGGAGCTCGCCTTCATGGCGTGGCACGACCTCGCGCTCGACCCGGACCTCCCCGACATGCCGCGCGCGCTCCTCGACAAACACTACCTGCGCAAGCACGGCGCCTCCGCCTACTACGGCCAGAAGTAGCCCGTCGCGCGACCATCCGACCATCCGACCATCCGACCATCCGACCATCCGACCATCCGACCATCCGACCATCCGACCATCCGACCTTGAAAACCATCGGCTTCGACAACGAAAAGTACCTCCGCGAGCAGACGGAGGAGATCCTCGCGCGGCAGCGCATGTTCGGCAGCAAGCTCTACCTGGAGTTCGGCGGCAAGCTCATGTGGGACTACCACGCCGCGCGCGTCCTGCCCGGCTACGACCCGAACGTGAAGCTGCGCCTGCTGCAGAAGCTCAAGGACCACGTCGACATCGTGCTGTGCATCTACGCCGGCGACATCGAGCGCAAGAAGATGCGCGCCGACTTCGGCATCTCCTACGACGCGGACGCGCTGCGCCTCATCGACGACCTGCGCGCGTGGGGCCTCTCCGTGCGCGCCGTCGTGATCACGCGCTTCGACGGGCAGCCCGCCGCGATCCAGTTCCGCAACAAGCTCGAGCGCCGCGGCGTGCGCGTCTACTGCCACCGCAGCACGCGCGGCTACCCGACCGACATCGACACCGTGGTGAGCGAGGAGGGCTACGGCGCCGCCGAATACGTCGAGACCGAGCGCCCGATCGTCGTCGTCACCGGCCCCGGCCCCGGCAGCGGCAAGCTCGCCACGTGCCTGACGCTCCTTTACCACGACTGCCGCGCCGGCCGCGCCGCCGGCTACGCGAAGTTCGAGACGTTCCCGATCTGGAACCTCCCGCTCAAGCACCCCGTGAACATCGCCTACGAGGCGGCCACGGCGGACCTCGCGGACGTGAACATGATCGACCCGTTCCACGCGGAGGCGCACGGCGTCGTCACGACGAACTACAACCGCGACGTGGCGGCGTTCCCGCTGCTGCGCGCGATCTGGGAGAAGATCACGCACGAGCCCTGCCCCTACAAGTCGCCGACCGACATGGGCGTGAACCGCTGCGGCTTCGGCATCGTGGACGACGCGGCGTGCCGCGCCGCCTCGGAGCAGGAGGTGATCCGCCGCTGGTTCCGCACCGTCGTGGAATACACGATGGGCGCCGCGGACAAGGCGCAGGTCGACCGCGTGAAGCTGCTCATGGACGGCATGGGCCTCAAGCCCGAGGACCGGCCGGTCGTGATCCCCGCGCGCGAAGCGGCCGAGGAAGGCAAGCGCCTCGGCCGGGGCGACCACGGCATCTTCACCGGCGCCGCGATCGAGCTGCCGGACGGCACGGTCGTGACCGGCAAGAACTCCGCCACGATGCACGCCGCCTCGAGCGTCGTCCTCAACGCGGCCAAGAAGCTCGCCGGCCTCCCCGACAAGCTCCACCTGCTCCCGCCGGACGTCCTCGGGCGCATCGTCGAGCTGCGCACCGAGATCCTCCGCGACAAGGAGCACAGCCTGAACCTGGACGAGCTCCTCGTCGCGCTCGCGATGTCCGCCGGCGCGAACCCCGCCGCGAAGCTCGCGATGGAGTGCCTGCCGCAGCTGCGCGACTGCGAGATGCACCTCACGCACATCGTCGCCCCCGGCGACGAAAGCGGCCTGCGCCGCATCGGCCTTCGCACGACCTCCGACCCGGTCTTCCGCTCCTCCGCGTTGCTCGGCTAGCGCCGGCGCCGAAGCGCGCGCGTGGCGGGGTGCGATGGTCGCACCCCGCCACGCGCGTTTTTGCGCCGCGACCCGGCGGCCTTCCGCTACGGGCGGCCTTCCCCGGCGGGCTCCGGGGCGGGGAGCGGCTTGAGCACCTCGAGCGCGTCGGGATCGCGCGGAAGCGCGCCGCCCCAGGACATGTCGAAGAACGTCTCGGCCGAGAGCTGTTTCTTCTTCACGACCTGCATGCTGCCGCTCTTGCGGACGATGACGACGGGCCCCTCGTCCCGCAGCTGTCCACCCCAGTCGACGTCTTCGCCGCGGAGCATGGCGTCCGTCACCTCGAGGTTGTCGGTCCACAGGAACGGCATGGAATCGTCCTCGCCTGCGATGCCGGCAAGGCAGCACCACGGTCCGTCGATGTCGGACTTGTCCAGTCCGGAATCGTTGGTGCAAATGCGCTCAAGATACTCCGTCGAAGACGCCCACTCGCCCTTTGCCGGCCAGAGGTCGTCCGCCCCGGACGCCGCAAGGTCTTCGTCGGCCCCGCGGATCGCGTAGACGATGGTGCGCCCCCGGTTCCCGAGAGACGTTAGACCGCCGTACGGATAGTCCCCTCTTCCGATGACGACGCCCCCGCACCAAGACAGGACCGCGAACGCGACCGCCCAGACGGCCGCCACGACGGCCAGCGCGGTCACGATCAGTTCGCCGGGCTTCATCTTTTCCATGTCGAGTCTCCTCCGTTGGAACGCCCTTCCCTTTCTATCCGATTTCCCGCTCTGTGTCAAACGGATTGTGCGCCATTGTTCACAAATCCCAATTGTTCACAAATGGCAAAGCCAAATGCCAGTTTCACACGAAAATCAACTACGGTCGGAATCCAATGTTTTCAATGGGTTCCGGAGCGGCCCCACATTCGGGAACAGCATCTCGAGAGCCGACGCCGCCGGCCGCCGCAGGAGCGCCGGCGCCGACGGGCTTGCGCGCGCGGGGCGGGGCGCGTATAATCGCGTCCCGTTCGCAAGCACCCCGCCCGCCGACATGACGAACCGCACGCGCGCGAGAATCCGGCTCTTCCGCCGGTCGTTCCGGACCGCCTCCCCCTACGAGGGGGCGGGCATGGCGCGGACGCTGCTCCTGTCGGTCCTCGTGGGCGTGCTCGCGGGGCTCGCGGCGATGGCGCTCTGCTCTCTGCTGCAGCTTTTCGACTGGCTGTTCCTCGGGCGCGTCGCGGGCGTCGCGGCCGGCGCCGCCGCGGGCGAACCGGAGCCGTTCGACCTGCCGGAAATCGCGGGCGGCGTCCGCC
>JAFPUX010000199.1 GCA_017413145.1 Kiritimatiellia bacterium
GGGCGCTGCCGGCGGCGCGGCGGGGCTCGGCGGCGACCGCCGCGTTGCGGTTCGGGAGCGTGACCTTGAAGGCGTGGTCGGTGGCCTCGACGGCGGCCGGGCGCGGGGACCCGGCGTAGGCTTCGCGGATCTTGAGCAGCCCCGTGCCGTAGGCCTCGATGAGGCGCAGCCGGTAGAAGACGCCGGCGAGCGCCGCGTTGCGGAGCGCGGAGAGCCCGAGCAGCACGTCGGAGAGCGAGACGCCCCGGACGAGCCCGCCCGCGCTGAGCACTTCGAGCCGATCGTCGAAAAGGCTCACGAGGTCCGCGCCGGGCAGGGCGTAGTCGCGGTGCACGACCGCGTTGAGCAGCGCCTCGCGGACGGCCTCCGGCGGGTAGTCGCGCCGGTCGACGCGGTCGAGGCCGCGCACCTCGGCCCGCGTGCGGTTCCACTTGTCGAGGTAGTCGAACGCCTCGCGCACCTGCGCGAGCACGGAGCCGCCGATCTCGCGCCGCTCCCGGAAGACCGTCTTGCCCGTCCCCTCGAAGACGGCCAGCTTGAGCGTGAACGGGCACTGGTCGGAGAGCAGCAGCGCGAGGTTCGTGAAGAGGCCGTCCTCCCCGACGAGCCCGAGCGACCGCCGCTGCGCGGGGCCGAACGCGACCTTCCGCTCCCGGAAGAACGCCGCCGCCGCGCCGAACGTGAGGTCCTGCCGCAGCGACCGCATCCGCTCGAACGCGCCGTCCGCCGACGCGAGCAGCATTTCGCGGATCGCCGCCTCCGACGCCGGCACGGACGCCGCGTCCTGCCGGACGAAGACGCCCTCGGGGCGGAGCCCCTTCGCCTTCCAGTAGTAGGGGCGCGCCGTGCCGCGCTGCACGTCGAAGCGGAGGACGGTCCGTCCGCCCCGCTCCTCCTCGGTTACCGAGACGAACGCGCGCACGTCCGGCCGGATCGAATCGCGGATCAGGTTGCCGACGCGGACGCGCGTGCCGTCGACGTCGTCCACCCCGCGGACCGTCCCGTCATCGTCCACGCCGACGAGGACCGCCCCGCCGTCCGTGTTGGCGAAGGCGATCACCGCCTTGCGGATCTGCTCCGTGTATTCGCGCTTGTATTCCAGGTTCAGGTTTTCGAAGCGTTTCATCGTCTCGTCTCCTCAGTTGTTATGACGTGATGAGATGATATGATAAGATCAGGCGGAAGTCAAGCGCGCCGGCTCCGCGAACGCGAGGAGGGGAAGGGGGAGGAGGATGGCGAGGCGTTTCATTGCGGGCGAGGGCGGGGTTTGGCGGCCTTGCACGGCGTGGCGGGGTCAGAGCGTTTCCAGAAAGGCGAGGATGCCGGACATCGCTTCGTCCGGGGAGATTTCGAGCCAGTTGGCCTTGCGGCCGGCGAGTTTCGCGCGGTAGAGTTTCGACGCGAAGACGGCGCGGATTCGCGCGGCGACGGCGGCGAAGTCGTTTTCCCGCATTTCCGGGTCGTCGAAGACGAGAATCTTCACGAAGGAGCGCAGGCGGTGCCGGGCAACCCGGTCGCGCAGGTAGTACAGGTCGAACACGTCCTTCGGTCGGTTGGAGCGCGAGCCGAGCCGCAGGAGGCTCTTGAGCTTTTCGGCGAAGACCTGCTCCTTGGTGTTCGCCGGGAGCCGGACCGGGGCCGGGGCGACGGACACCGCGAACGCGTGCAGGGGCTGCGGCATTTCCGCGTGGACGTGGACGCCGACGTCGATCTTCGTCGCGACGACGGTGCCTTCGGCGTCGCGTACGTCGAGGTGGACGCGGCGGCCCCGGTAGTTGCGCTGGCGGAGTTCGACGATCGGGCCGCGGCGGGAGACCGCGACGCCGTCGAGGCAGTTCAGCCGTGCGACCAGCGCGTCGACGCTCCGGTCCGAAAGCGGGTGGCGCACGAGGTCGACGTCCAGGTCCATCGTGGCGCGGCGGACGTCGCCCGTGAGGCTGCCCATCAGGACGCCGCCCTTGACCGCGACGTGCGGGCCGAAGCCGCTCCGCTCGAGCGCGGCGAGGACGACGTCGTGGGCCAGCTTCGCCTGCGCGGGCCCGTTCGCGTAGCCGGCCGCCTCGAGCGCGGCGATGCGGGTGCGGAAGGGAACCATCAGAACACCTCCCTTTCGAGCGCCGCCGAAAGGGCGTCGCGGCGGGGGAAGGACGCGAGGTAGTCGTCGAGCTTGGCCGGATAGAGCCGGTCGAGGTTCGCGCGGAAGGCGTTGAGCACTTCCTTGTAGTAGTCGTA
>JAFPUX010000200.1 GCA_017413145.1 Kiritimatiellia bacterium
CCTTCCGGCGGAAGAGGACGGAGCCGTTCCGCTCTTCGTCCGCATCGAGCGGCGGGGCGTTCCGACGTGGTTCAACCAGATTCCCGAGCTTCCCGTCCGCGCCGCGGACGGAACGGTCGAGCGGGTCAAGACCTTCCTCGAACAGCCGCTCTTCCCCGAGCGGACGGTCGCGGCGACGCTCCGGCTCAAGCCGGGCGCCGTCGCCCTCCTCCAGGGCGCGCCCGACTTCGAGGACGAAACCCGCATCCGCTTCCCCGCCGTCTCCCTCGTCCCGGTCGAGAACTTCCGCCGCGCCGAGCCCGAGCCCGCGCCCGATCCCGGCGACGCCGAGGCCCGCCGCGCCAGCCGCCGCGCGATCATGCTGCGCAACAACCAGCCCTAGCCACCCGCGGCGCGGCGGGGTCCGCACCCCGCCACGCGAGCGGGGGTTGCCGGACTAGGCGATTGACAACACTTGGAACCCCTGGTCCTCGACCGCCTTGCGGAGGGCTTCGTCGGGGACTTCGCGGTCCATGCGGACGACGGCGCGCTGGGGGTCGAGCGTGACTTCGGCCGCGACGCCGGGGAGCGATTCGAGCGCGGCCTTCACGCGGGCGACGCACTTCATGCAGTGAAGGCCGCCGAGCGCGAGTTCGCGCCGCGCGACGGCGGGGCCGATCGCCTTGTCCGCGACGGGCGGCGGCGCTCCGGCTCCGCCGCCGCAACAGCCGCCTTCGCCCTTGAAGTGGCGGAGCGCGGCGCGCACGGCGAGCGCGAAGACGATCGCGAAGACGAGGACGACGATCGCCACGCCGACCTTCGACGACGCGGCGGTTCCGGCGGGCGCGGCGGCGTCCGCGAGGAGGGAGAGGGATTGGATTGGTTGCATGGCGCGGAATGATATTAGATTTGACTAACAATTGCAAGTGAGGTCAGGCGTCGCCGTTTTCTCCGTAGAGGTCCGCTTTGCGGGACCTTCGCTCGTCGCGCCACCGGTTGAGGCGTTCGACGAGATGGAAGGCCGCCAACACGAAGAGGAAGATCCCGAGCATCGCGGCCCGGTCGGGCCAGGTGTCCATCCGGACGACCGCCGCGATGCCGAAGCACGCGAAGAAGCCCCACATGATCCGCTTCGTCCATCGTTCGTCCGGCCACTCGGGAATCCGAACCGATCCGGGAGTCTCGGGCTTTTCGTCGGCGATCCGGAGTCCCGCTTCGGCGCAACGGTGCAGGATGGCGCCGTGGATCGCTTCGTCGAGTTCGGGCGTGTCGGAGTAGAACGAAATCGTCCACGAATCCGAGTAGGGCGACGGACCGCCGGCGTAGTACCAGTATTCCGTCCGCGCGTCGACCCGCGTCCGGCCGCCGCCGTCCCGCCAGAAGCAGCGCGCGGGCGGTTCGCGGACGTCGTCGGGATCGGCTTCGAACTTGCGCCGCTCGGCGGCAAGCCATTCTTCGGGCGTCGAAAAGCGCGCGGTTCCGCCCTCGGCGACGATGCCCAGGGCTGCATCGGGCAGCAGCGTTTCGATATCCGCGACGATCCGCCAGTAGACATCGGCGCAAAGCTCCCAGTCGTCGGGACCGTCGTCGACGTTGATCAAGGGCGGCGAGAAGACGAGCGCCGTGCGGCGAAGCCCCGGTGCGGTGGCCATCGCCTCCGGCGGGTCGTTGAGCCCGTTGAATCCTCGGCGCAGGAAGATCATCGGTTTCATTTCGTGGCGAACGGCGGCGTCGCCGGATCGCGCGCGCGGCGGGGTGACGTGGTAGCCGGCTTTTTGCGCGAGGGCGCGGTCGTCGTCGAAGTCGGCGCCGGGAGTGGTAAGGAGCGGGCCGGCGATGCCGGCGTCCATGCCGGCGTGGATGCAGGCGGCGGCGGTTTCGTCGGAGAGGTCGCGGCGGCCGCCGGCGAAGCGCAGCGGCGTGGCGGGGTTCGCGAGCCGCAGGATGGCGACGGCGTCGACGGCGCGCTCGGGGTCGGGGACACCGCGCGCGCCGAGGGGCGTGCCCTCGATCGGGTGGAGGAAGTTCACCGGGATCGAGTCGGGCGCGACGGCGCGGATCGTAAGCGCGAACTCGACGAGCTGCTCGTCCGTCTCGCCCATCCCGACGATTCCGCCGCAGCAGATCTGCATCCCGAGGCGGCGCGCGGCGCGGAGCGTCTCGAGCTTCTGCGCCTGTGTGTGCGTGGAGCAAAGCGATGGGAAGAACGACGGCGCGGTCTCGAGGTTGCAGTGGAGGCGCTTGAGGCCGGCCTCCTTGAGCTTCGCCAGGTCCGCCTCGGAGACGAGCCCGAGCGAGCCGCAGAGCTCGATCTCCGACTCGCGCCGCATCGCGCGGAGGGCCTCGCAGAGTGCGTCGACGTCGGCGGGCGTCTGCGCGCGGCCGCTCGTCACGATACCGATGCGGTCGGCGCCGTTCGCCTCGGCCTCCTTCGCGGCCTTGGCGCACGCCTCCGCGCCGATCCAGCCGTGGCACTCGCAGCCCGTCTTCCAGTGCGCGCTCTGGGCGCACCACTTGCAGTTCTCGGGGCAGCGCCCGGACCGCGCGTTCACGATCGAGCAGAAG
>JAFPUX010000201.1 GCA_017413145.1 Kiritimatiellia bacterium
AGCGCGCCTGCGCGGCGGCGGCGGCCCGCGGGACGCCGACCCCGCGTTCGTGGCACCGCGCGAGGAGGAACGCCGCGTAGGGGTGTCCCGCGTCGGCGGCGGTGCGGAGCAGCGCCGCGGCGCGGACGGGATCGGTGTCGGCGGTCTCGCCGTAGCCGTCGAGCAGCCCGCCGAGGAGCTTGTCGGCGAGCCAGACCGCCTGGTCCACGCCCCCCTGGTCGACGGCCTGCTGGAGCCCCGCGACGAGCCGGTCGCGCAAGCGGACGCGCGCCGCGGCGTTCGATGCGGCCGCGGCGGGGTCGTCGGGCAGGAAGGACGGCCGGGGGAAGAAGTTCGTGTCGAAGGATTCGACCGCCATGGACAGGGCGGAGAGATTGCCTTTCTCGGCCTCGGGCAGGAGCCATTGGCGGGCGTTCTCCGCCTGCGCCCAGGCGGCGTCGGGCTCCCAGATGTCGCCGCTGGTCCGGGGGAACAGGATCAGATCCCCGTAGGCGACGCGGGCCTCCGGGTCGCCGGCCTCCGCGCGCGGGGCGAGCTTCGCGAGCGCTTTCGAGTAATACAGGCCGGCGAGGGCCTCGTCTGCTCCGTTGACGGGCGCCGCGGCGGATCGCGCGGCGCGGCGCTCGTAGTGCTTCGCGAGCTGGTCGCAGGCGAGCCAGGCGTAGGGGTCGTCGGAGTCGGCGATTGACGCGAGCTCCCGGAGCGCGGCCTCGGCGTCGGGGCCGCCGAGGCGATCCGCGGCGTGCTGGATGCGGCCGCGCACGGAGCCGCGCGCCGCCGCTTCGCGGAAGAGCTCGCGGGCGCGGGCCGGATCGTAGGGGACGCCCTCGCCGTTGCGGGCCATGAAGCCGCGGATCGCGATCGCGTCCGCGCTGCCGGCCGCCTCGGCGCGCCGCAGCAACTCGTCGGCTCGCGCGAAGTCGACCGGCGCGTAGAGGCAGAGGCGGTCCGCTTCTTCGACGAGCGCGGCGGAGTTGGTTTCCTGGCCGGGGCAGAGCCCGGCCGTCAGGACGGCGAAGGCGGCGAGAAGGCGCTTCATGGGATTGATTTCAAATGACTCCGCGGACTCCGCGTGATCACTTCCGCGCGACGACGACGCGGTTGCCCTCGACCTCGAGGACGCGGACCGGCGTGCCGGCGGGGATTTCGTCGCCGCGCGTCACGACGTCGACGCGGCGTCCGCCCAGCGTGGCGAAGCCGGCGGGCCGCAGCGCGGTGTCGGCGACGCCTTCCGCGCCGGCGAGCGAGGCGAGCGAAAGGTCGTCCGCGCGCGATTCCTTGAGGTCCGCGGGGAGCGCGAGCTTCTTCCCGACCTTGGTGCGCGGGAAGAGCGTGACCACCAGCGTGACGAACGCGCACGCCGCGACGATGGCGACGATGGCGAGAACCATGCCGGTCCATCCGTCGAAGTGGACGAACGCGTGCCATGCGGCGAGCAGGAAGAGCAGGCCGCCCGCCAGGCCGGAGATGCCGCCGGGCAGGAAGATTTCGAGGACCATGAGGACGGTCCCCGCGATGACGAGTGCGATGTAGGTTTGCATGGCAAGGGATGCTACCACAATCCGGACCCAAAAGGAACCCCCCGAATTGTAAAAAATTCGTAAAGATTTCCGCCGGAACCGGTTGAACGCCGCGCGCAAAAGGAGCATAATGGACGCCCATGAACGACACCGCCGCCATCGATTCGATCCTCGGGCCCGCCGCGCTGGCGGAGCCCGTCCCCGCCGCGTGGCGGGCCTCGCTCGCTTCCGTGCGTCCCGAAGAGGGCGTCGAGGAGATCGTCCTCTCGCTCGAAACCGTCTCCGGGAAGCCGCTCCCGCCGCCGCGCGTCGCGCTGCTGTTGCACGCGCCGGTGCGCGGCGCCGTCGCGTGCTGGACGCCGCAGCACGTGCACTTCGAGATGCCGCTCCCCTGGACGCAGGCCCGCGTCGGCGCGAACGCCGCGCGCGACCTGCCGCTCTACGCCAACGTCGGCGCCGACGGCGCCGCGCGGCTCGTCCTCGCCGTCTCCGAGTGCGTCCGCCGCGTCGCGATCCGCGGCGTGATCGACGAATACCGCTCCGACGAGGAACTCGAGGTCGCCTTCTTCACCGAGCCCGAAGAGCCCCTCTCTCGCTACACCGCCCGCATCCGCCTCGACATCCGCCAGCGCCCCTTCGCCCTCGCCCTCGCGGAGGCGGCGAGCTGGCTCGACGACTCCGCCACTCGTCACTCGTCACTCGTCACTCGTCACTCCGGCGAGCCGCCCGAGGCGGCTCGCCGGCCCGGGTACTCCACCTGGTACTCCTACCACCAGCCCGTCACGGCGGAAGCGGTCCTCGCGGAGGCGCGCGCCGCGCGCAAGCTCGGCATGCGCGGCCTGCTGCTCGACGCGGGCTGGATGAAGAGCCGCCGCGGCGTGCCCGGCGGGTGGATGGCGGAGGCACGCTTCGGCGACTGGATTCCCGATCCGGCGAAGTTTCCCGACATGCGCGCCGTCGCCCGCGCCGTGCGGGCGGAAGGTCTCGCGTTCGGGCTCTGGTTCGGGCTTCCGTTCGTGAGCCGCCACGCCACGGCCTGGCGGAAGTGGCACGACAAGACGCTCTGGATCCGCAGCGGCGGCGCGAGCGAGTGGGGCATCCTCGACCCGCGCTTCCCGGAGGTCCGCGCGCATCTCGCGTCGCTGTTCGGACGCGTGATGCGCGAGTGGGAGCTCGACGGCTTGAAGCTCGACTTCATCGACTCCTTCGAGCTGCGCACCTCGGCGCCGGCGAATGCCCCCGGCGCGCTCACCGCCCCGAATCTCCCGCAGGAAACAACCACCCAACCACTCAACCACCAAACCACCCAACCATCCGGCGGCCGCGATTTTGTCAGCGTCCCGCAGGCGGTCGTCGCGCTCATGGCCGACGTATCCGCCGCCATCCGCGCGGTCAAACCAGACGCGCTCGTCGAGTTCCGCCAGGGGTACGTCGGCCCGGCGATCCGGCCGTTCGGGAACATGATGCGCGCGTCGGACTGCCCGTCGTGCATCGCGACGAACCGCATCAAGACGGTCGATTTGCGGCTCACGTCCGGCAGCACGCCCGTGCACGGCGACATGCTCGAATGGGACCTCGGCGCCACCGCCGAAGACGCGATGTTGCAGCTCCTCGCGACGCTCTTCGCGGTTCCGCAGATTTCGATGCGTCTCGCGGAGCTGCCGCCGCGCCACCGCGCCGCGCTGCGCTTCTGGCTGCGCTTCTGGAACGCGCACCGGGACACGCTGCTCGGCGCGCCGTTCCGGCCGGTCCACCCGCAGGCCGGCTACCCGGTCGTCGCCGCCGCGGGCGCGGCGGAGACCGTCACGGCGGTCTACCAGTCCGGCGCCGTCGCGGACGCCTGGCAGGACGGCGCGAAGACGGGTTTCGTCGTCAACGCCACCGGCACGCGGGGGTTGACCGTCCGCTTCGGCACGCGGCCGAAATCCGTCGAACTCTTCGACTGCACCGGCCGCAAGGTCGCCACCCACTCGTCACTCGTCACTCGTCACTCGTCACTTGTCGAGGACGTTCCCGTTCCGCCATCGGGGCTCATGATCGCGCGGCGGTAGCGGCGGCGGGGTTTCTCACGCGGAGTTCGCGGAGTCCGCGGAGTTGGTTTTGGGGACTCGGGCGCCGGGTCGCACGGTGCGCGGTCGCATGCGGCGGAGAAAACTCACGCGGAGTTCGCGGAGTCCGCGGAGTTGGTTTTGGGGACTCGGGCGCCGGGTCGCACGGTGCGCGGTCGCATGC
>JAFPUX010000202.1 GCA_017413145.1 Kiritimatiellia bacterium
GACGGCCTCGACCGCGGCGGCGCCCCAGTCGCCCGCCTTCAGGTCCGGCGTGATGGCGCGGATCACGTCGCCCGCGCGGGCGTCCGGGATCGCGCCTTCCCAGCCGAGTCCGATTTCGAGCCGGACCTCGCGGTCCTTCGTCGCGACCAGCAGCAGCGCGCCGTCGTCGACGCCCTCGCGGCCGAGCCGCCAGACGCGCGCGATGCGCAGCGCGGCGTCCTCGACCGGGATGCCGGAGAGCGTCGTGAAGACCGCCACGCCCATCTGCCCGCCGCCGGTCGCCGCTTCGAGCGCGGCGATCTCGTTCGTGAGCGCGGCGCGCGCCCCGGGCGAAAACGCGCCGGCCTTGTCCACGACGAAACCCGGCTCGGGCGGCGGGACTTCGCCCGTGACCGCGCCGGCCGCGGCCGCGCCGGCGACGGGCGCGTCCTCCGACGGCCGGCACGCGAGCCGGCACGACTGGAAGAGCAGTCCTGCGCCGAGGAGCATCAGGACCTGCCCGACGGCGCGGCGCACGGGGTGCGGGTTCGGCGGCTTGGCGGCCTTCCGGGCCGGCTCGGCCTTCGGGGCGTCCGGTTCGGACATGGCGGGGAAGGGGAGGGGCGTGCGCTAGAACGAAACCGCGGGCGCCTGCTGGACGGCCGCGCCGGCGGGCGGCTCGAAGTAGTCCTTCTTCTCGAAGCCGAGCGGCCCGGCGATCAGCGAAGCGGGCAGGCGGCGGATCGAGGCGTTGTAGTCCTTCACCATCGCGTTGTAGTCCGTGCGTGCGACGGCGATGCGGTTCTCGGTGCCGGCGAGCTCGTCTTGGAACTTGAGGAAATTCTCGTTCGCCTTGAGCTCGGGATACGCCTCGGCGATCGCGAGCAGGCGGCCGAGCACGCCGGAGAGGGCGGCGTCCGCCTCGGCGGCTTCGGCCGGCGTCTTCGCGCCGAGGAGCTTGGAGCGGGCCTCGGCGACGTTCTCGAAGATCTCCTTCTCGTGCGAGGCGTAGCCCTTCACGGCGTTGACGAGGTTCGGGACGAGGTCGGCGCGGCGCAGGAGCATCGCGTTGATGTCGCTCCACGCCTTGTCGGCGCCCTCGCTCTTGTCGACGAGGCCGTTGTAGAGGTTGCAGCCGCCGAGCGCGAGGACGGCGAGGACGACGAGGAGGATGGTTCCGTGCTTCTTCATGGTTCGACGGTTCGGTGGTTGAGTGGTTCGGTGGTTCGGTGGTTGGGTGGTTCGGTGGTTGGGTCGGTCAGGGTTCGAACGGGAACTTGTAGGGCAGGGCGAAGCGGTCGCGGAGCTCGACGATCTCCTTCTGGATCGACTCGCCGACGGGGACGCCCTTGTCCTTGCGCGCCTGCCACGCGAGCCATTCCTTTTCGCCCGCGGTGTAGATGCGTTCGGCGCCAGGCGCCTTCGCCGAGGCGCGGAGGCCGCGGCAGATGCCGCCCGCGGTCTTCTTGAACGTGCCGAGCCCGCCGAAGAATTCGGGGTTGATCACGAAGAAGAAGTGACCGAGGCGGTACATGCGGTCCTTGCCGTCGGGTCCCTTGCCGGAGAGCTCCTTCATGTAGGGGCCGCCCGCGAGCGCGGAGGAGAGGATCTCGACGATCGTCGTGAAGCCGTAGCCCTTGTAGCCGCCGGTCTCCTCGCCGAGTCCGCCGATCGAGAGCAGCGCGCAGTTGCCCTTGCGCATTTCGGAGAGAATAGCGCCGGAGTCGGTCATCGTGCCGCCGTCCTTCGTGACGACGAGCCCCGCGGGCGTGGGCTTTCCGCTGCGCTCGTAGAACTCGATCTTGCCGTTCTGGACGATCGACGTGGCGCAGTCGAAGTTGAACGGGAAGTCCTCGTCGGTGGGCATCGTGAACGTGAGCGGGTTCGTTCCCATCATCGGCTCGACGCCCCACGTGGGCGCGACGGACGGCCGGGCGTTCGTTCCGGAGATGCCGATCATGCCGGCCTTCTCGGCCATCGTCGTCCAGTAGCCCGCGATGCCGTAGTGCGTCGAGTTGAAGATCGTGCCGCCGGCCATGCCGAGCGCCTTCGCCTTCTCGATGAGCATCGTCATCATGCGGTGGCTGGCGACCATGCCCATGCCGTTGTTGGCGTCCATGACGACGGTCGTGGGCGTCTCCTTCACGATGTCGGTCTTCGTGACGGGCAGGAGCGTGCCCTTCTCGATGCGGTCGAGGTAGATCGGCTTGAAGCGGTTGCAGCCGTGGCTCTCGATGCCGCGGCGGTCGGATTCGAGCAGCACGTCGGCGCAGATGCGGGCGTCCGCTTCGGGCACGCCGTATTTCACGAACACGTCCACCATGAACGCGTTCATCGTGTCCCAGGGGACGAAGGGTCGGGTTTCGGGTTCCATCGTTCGGTTGCGTTGTCGGGGGTGGAGGGAAGGGGGCTAGCCGCGGAGCGCGGCGGCGGCGGCCTCGGCGGAGGCCGCCGTGTTCACGTTGAAGAGCGCGGCGCCGGGGACGGCGCGCTTGACGAGGCCCGTCAGGACCGCGCCGGGGCCGAATTCGGCGAACCGCTCCGCGCCGCCCGCGACGATCGCCGCCAGATCGTCCGTCCAGCGGACGGGGTGGGCGATCTGGGCGAGCATCGCGGCGCGGATTTCGTCCGGTCCGCCATGCGCCGTGCCGGTGTAGTTGGAAAAGACCGGAACTTCCGGCGCCTTGATCGCCGCGGCCGCGAGGCCCGGGGCGAGCTTTTCGGCGGCGGGCGCCATGAAGGGGATGTGGTAGGCGCCGGCGGTCTTGAGGACGACCGCGCGCCCGCCGCGAGCGGTCGCGGCGGCGGCCGCGGCCGCGACCTGTTCGTGCGTGCCGCCGAGGACCGTCTGCGCGGCGGCGTTGTAGTTCGTGACGGCGCAGCCCGTCTCCGCGGCGATCGCCTCGCACGCGGCGGCGTCCAGCTTGAGGACGGACACCATGCCGGACGGGTTCGCGTCGCAGGCTTCCTGCATGAAGCGGCCGCGCGCCTCGAGGACGCGGACGGCGTCCTCGAACGAAACGGCGCCGCCGGCCCAGAGCGCGGTCCATTCGCCGAGGCTCAGGCCCGCCATCGCGCCGAAGGCGACCTCGGGCGCGAGCTTGCGGAGCGCCGTGAAGGCCGACGCGCTCGCGACGAAGATCGCGGGCTGGCAGACGTCGGTCCGGGTCAGGCGCTCCTCGGGGCCTCCGAAGACGACCTCCGAGAGGCGGTAGCCGAGGATGTCGTCGGCCCGGTCGAAGAGGGCCTTGCATTCGGGGAAGGCGTCGGCCAGGTCCTTGCCCATGCCGACGGCTTGGGCGCCCTGTCCGGCGAAGAGGGCGGCGTTGCGGGTGTTCATGGCGGTGTGTCCTTTCGCGTGGTGGCGGAAACGGCGCGGGATTCTCTCACAAATCCGCCCGTTTGCCAACCCCGCGCGCGCCGCCGGGTCCGGACACGCCCGCGCGCTAGCGGAGGCGTTCGGCGACGAGCGGGATCGCGCGCTCGAACGAGACGCCGTACCAGTGCGAGTCGGGCGTGGCTTCGATCGCGGCGCACACGACGTCCGCGGCGAGGGCGGCGGCTTCCAGCGCGTCGAGCCCGCGCAGCACGGCGCCGGCGAAGACGGACGCGAAGACGTCGCCCGTGCCGTGCGCCATGCGCGCGAGCCGCGGGTTGAAGTCGTAGCGGACCGTCGAGCCGTCCGACACCGCGGTGCCGAGCAGCGCCGGGTCGAACGAGACGCCCGTGAGCACGACGTTCTTCGCGCCGAGCGCGTGCAGTCCGGCGACCGTGTCCTCCACGAATGCGCGGTCGTAGCCGTCCAGCACCGGTTCGCGCCCGAGCAGGAACGCCGCCTCGGTGAGGTTCGGCAGGACGAAATCCGCGCCCTTGCAGAGCCGCGCCATCTGCGCGGGGAAGTCCGGGCCGAAGCCCGCGTAGAGCTTTCCGTTGTCGGCCATCGCGGGGTCGACGATCCGCAGCGCGCCGGGCGCGGCGCACGAGTCCATGATCGAGAGGATCGGGTCGATCTGGGGGCCACAGACGTAGCCCGTGTAGAACGCGTCGAAACGGATGCCCTGCTTGACCCATTCGGCTTCCACGCGCGGCATTTCGTCCGTGAGGTCGCGGAACGTCCACGACGGGAACCCGCCCGTGTGGTTGGACAGCACGGCGCTCGGGAGCACCGCGCACTCGACGCCGCACGCGGAGACGAGGGGCAGCGCGACCGTGGCGGAGCACTGGCCGACGCACGAGACGTCCTGGATGGTGAGAAGCCGCTTCGGGGCGGCGGCGGGGGTGTTCTGGGGCATGGCGGATTCCTCCTCGTCCCGCGGAAACGCGGAACGGCGCGGAAGTCTAGCTGTTTCTATTGATAGAGTCAAGCGGAATTTCCGCGGCAATCGCGCAGCGGACGCCGTGGCGGGGCGCGACGTCCCGCCAGGGGGCCGGAGCGGCCGCGCAGGCGGTCGCCGCGCGC
>JAFPUX010000203.1 GCA_017413145.1 Kiritimatiellia bacterium
CGGCCGCGACCGCGGCGGCCCGACCGGCGCGCTGCTCTCCGCGGCGCGGATGGACCCGACGGGCGTGACGTGCGGCACGTCGATCCTCAACCTCTCCGTCTCCGAGCCGACCGTCCGGAACGAAGAGTCGTTCGAAAAGCTCGTCGACCTCGTCGAAACCTACTTCCGCGAAGGCGGCCTGCACCTGCAGCTCAACCACGTCTCGCGAGAAGAACTCCTCGACGCGAAGGCGCACCCGGAGGACCACGCCTCGCTCCGCGTCCGCGTCTCCGGCTTCTCCGCCTACTTCACCACGCTCTCCCCGGCCATCCAGGACGACATCCTCGCCCGCACCGTCCACTGAAACAGACACGATGAAAACCCTTCCGATGCTTTGCCTGCTTGCGGCCGCCGCCTCCGCGGCGGAGCCGCAGGACATCCAGCTTCCCGAACCGGAACTGGCGCCTCTCGCGAACCTCGCCTGGACGCTGCCGCCGAAGTACGCGACGCTCGACGGCGACCGCCTCGTCGTGGACATCCCCGCCGGCGCGTATCCCGCGAGCGCGGTGGCGCGGGCGGAGCTGCCCTCGGCGCTCTTCGCGGGCGCGAAGGGCTTTTCGATGGAGGTCGAGGCCGAGGGTTCGGCGCTCGCCAAGCCGACGAAGTCCTACCTGGGGCTCAAGTTCCAGATGCGCTGGACGGAAAGCGCCACGGGCCGCAGGGAATGGCCCAACTGCCGGAACAAGATCGGGGACTTCCCCGCGACGGTCCTGCGCAACGACGCGGTTTTCGGCGACGCGCACCCCGACTCGATCGAACTCCAGCTCGGACTCCAGGAAACGAGCGGACGCGTCGTCTTCGACCTCTCCACCCTCCGCGGCGCCCCGACCCAGGGCACGTTCCGCCGCATCAACGCCGACTTCGTCATCCGCTATCCGGATGGGGATTCCGCCCGGCGCCGCGGCGTGATGCTTCCGCAGCGCGACCCGACCGAGGAGGACTTCGAGACGCTCGCGGCGTGGGGCGTCACGCTCGTGCGCTACCAGATGACGCGCAACTGGCACGGGGTCGGCGACAACCGGGATCTCGACGAATTCGGCGCGTGGCTCGACGGCAAGCTGGACTGCCTGGAGAAGGTCGTGATCCCCTGCGCGCGGAAACACGGAATCAAGGTCGTCGTCGACATGCACGTCGTGCCGGGCGGACGCGACGCGGCGCGCGAGCCGGCGATGTTCCGCGAGAAGGTCTACGCCGACGCCTTCGTCGACGCGTGGCGCCGCATCGCGGCGCGCTTCAAGGGGAACGCGGACGCGATCTACGGCTACGACCTCGTGAACGAGCCCGTCCAGATCGGCCGCGCGCCGTTCGACTGGTGGACGCTCCAGCGCCTCGCCGCGGAGGCGGTCCGCGAAATCGACCCCGACGCGCCGATCGTCTTCGAAACCCACTCGTGGGACTCGCCGGAGGCGTTCGCCGACCTCTCGCCGCTGCGGATGGACAACGTGGTCTACCAGGTCCACTGCTACAAGCCCGGCGAGTTCACGCACCAGGGCGTCCACGGTCCCGTCGGGGCCGTCTGGCCCGATCCGTCGAAGGGCTGGGACCGCGACTACATCCGGAAGAGGCTCGCGCCCGTGCGAGAATTCGAGAAGCGCCACGGCGCGAAAATCTACGTCGGCGAGTTCAGCGCCATCGCCTGGGCGAAAGGCGCGGACGAGTACATCCGCGACTGCATCGCGGTCTTCGAGGAGTTCGGCTGGGACTGGACCTACCACGCCTTCCGCGAATGGAACGGCTGGAGCGTCGAACACGAAGGCCCCGACTCCAAGCACATGGTCCCCTCCGAAGACAACCCGCGCAAGCGCGCGCTGCTCGACGGCTTCCGGGGCGCCGTCCTTTCCGAAAAACCCGAACCCGCCGCCCCGCACCCCCGAAAGGAACCCACGCCATGAACGAGAAAAGCAAGGTCTTCTTCAGCGACTTCCGCACGACCTACACGACGAACCTCCTGCAGAAACTGCAGCGGCTGATGCGGAAAGCCGGCGTCGAGACGATCGACTTCGAGGACAAGTTCGTCGCGATCAAGATGCACTTCGGCGAGCCGGGCAACCTCGCGTTCCTGCGCCCCAACTGGGCGAAGGCCGTCGCGGACCTCGTCCGGGCGCGCGGCGGCAAGCCGTTCCTCGTCGACTGCAACACGCTCTACGCGGGCGGCCGCAAGAACGCGCTCGACCACCTCGACACGGCGGAGCTCAACGGCTTCTCGACGTTCGCGGCCGGCTGCCACGTCCTCATCGGCGACGGCCTCAAGGGCACGGACGAGGCCTACGTCTCGCTCGAGGGCACGCCATGCGAGTACGTGAAGGAGGCGAAGATCGGCCGCGCGGTGATGGACGCGGACGTGTTCATTTCGCTCACGCACTTCAAGGGCCACGAGATGATGGGGATCGGCGGCGCGGTGAAGAACATCGGCATGGGCTGCGGCTCTCGCGCCGGCAAGCTCGAGATGCACAGCGACGGCAAGCCGCTCCTCGCGCGCGACCGCTGCGTCGGCTGCGGGATGTGCAGCCGCGTCTGCGCGCACGGCGCGCTGACGCCCGGCGCGGACCGCAAGATGACGATCGACCGCTCGAAGTGCGCCGGCTGCGGCCGCTGCATCGGCGTCTGCCCGAAGGACGCGCTCGAGGCCGAATACGGCGAGCAGTCCGCGACCATCCTCGACCGCAAGACGGCCGAATACGCGCTCGCCGTCGTGCGCGGGCGGCCGCACTTCCACGTGAGCGTCGTGCGCGACGTCTCGCCCAACTGCGACTGCCACCCCGAGAACGACGCCGCGATGGTCCCCAACATCGGCATGCTCGCCTCGTTCGACCCGGTGGCGCTCGATCTGGCGTGCGCGGACCTCTGCAACGCCGCCCCGCGCCTCTCCGGCACGTGGCTCGACGGCCTGCCCGACCGCAACGGCGACGTCTTCGACACCGCGCACTCCGACACGCGCTGGCGCGACGCGATGGAGCACGCCGTCAAGATCGGCCTCGGCCGCGCCGAGTACGAGCTCGTGAAGGTCTGAGCCCCGCTGTCAGGCGCGTTCGGGCGAAACGAGCGCCGCGAGCGCGGAGACGCGCGCCGGATCGGGCGCGGGCGAGGACGGCAGCTCGACCGCCGCGGCGCCCGCCGCGACGGCGCGCGCCATCGTTTCCGGCCGCAGGACGCGCTCCGGGAAGTACGACGCGCAGAAGACGCCGAGCATCATGTCGCCCGCGGCGGTCGTGTCGACGACCGGAACGTCCGGCGAGCGCGCGTGCC
>JAFPUX010000025.1 GCA_017413145.1 Kiritimatiellia bacterium
ACGCCGAGGCGGACGGCCTCGCGCTCGTCTCCTGCGGGGCGGACTGGTGGTGGTCGCTGCGCGCGAACGGCGAGCTCGTCGTCGACCGCACCCCCCGGCCGTTCGGCAACGAGCGCTGGCCCGTCGCCGCCGCGAACCACCCGCTGCTCGTCCCCGTCCGCGAGGGCCGCAACCTCCTCGCCGCCGTCGTGCGCACCGGAACCGCGGGCTGGCGCTGGTGCTTCGACCCGGCGCCGGTCGCGACCCCGGCCGACGCCCTCGCCGCGCGGCGCCGGTTCGTCGACGCGCGCGAGAAGGCGCTCTGGCGCGAACTCAAGGGCTTCAAGGCGGGCGACTCGCGCGTCACGCCCGAGACGCGCTCGCTGCTCTTCGACCGCTTCGGCGTCCGCACCGACGTCGACCTGCGCTCGGACGGCGAGTGCCGCGGCATGGACGGCTCCCCGCTCGGCCCGGACGTGCGCTGGGCTCACGTCTCGTCCGCCTCGTACGGCGACCTGCAGCTGGACTGGGGCCGGGACGCCTTCCGGCGCGTCTTCGCCGTCTTCCTCGACCCCGCCTCCGCCGCCATCGACTTCCACTGCATCGCCGGGCAGGACCGCACCGGCGCGGTCGCCTTCGTCGTCCTCGCGATCCTCGGCGTTTCCGAGGAGGACCTCGCGCGCGACTGGGAGGCCACGGCGCTGTGGAACCCGTTCGACCACTTCAACCACGCCGCGCGTTACGACAAGCTCGTGCGCGGCTTCGACCGCTGGCCGGGCAAAACGATCAACGAGCGCGTCGAGGCCTACGTCCTCTCGCTCGGCTTCTCGCCCGCCGACCTCGACGCCTTCCGCGAGCGCCTCCTCGAACCGCGCCTCCCGCGCTGCCACGAGGACTGCAAATAGCGCCGGGGCCCGTTCGGAGCCGGAAATCGCGGGGGCTTGCGGCGCGCGCGCGGTTCGGGTAGAATCAAGAGCGTCATGCTTTCCTTCGAGACACTCAAGGCGCTGGTGCGCGGCGGATGCCAGATCGCGATCCTGGCGTTCCTGCTGTACTGCGTGCTCAAGTTCCTGCGGCGGACGCGCGCCTACCGGATCCTCGCGGGCGTCGTCGCGGTGCTGTTCGCGCTCTACGGCGGCGCGCGGATCTTCGGGTTCGACGAACTGGGCTGGCTCTTCGAACAGATCGCGCCAGCGATCCCGGTCGCGTTCATCGTGCTCTTCCAGCCCGAGCTCCGGCGCATGTTCGCCGAGATCGGGACCTCCCGCCGCGGGACGCGCGGCGCGGCGGGCCAGTCGGACGCGGCGGGCGTCGTCTCGACGCTCGTCGACGCCGTCGGCGCGCTCGCGCAGAAGCGCATCGGCGCGATCCTCGCGATCGAACGCGAAGAATCGCTCGAACCGTTTTCCACCGGCGGCCGCCGGCTCGACGCGCCGGTCAACGCGGAGTTGCTGCTCACGATCTTCTACCCCGGCACGTCGCTGCACGACGGCGGCGTGATCCTTCGCGGCGGGACGATCGCGTGGGCGGGTTGTGTGTTCCCGCTCGGCGCGGTCGACGAGGACCGCCGCGCGTTCGGCACGCGCCACCGCGCGGCGATCGGGCTTTCGGAACGCACGGACGCGCTCGTCGTGGTGGTCTCCGAGGAGACGGGCACCGTGTCGATCGCCTACCACGGCGAACTCGTCCGCGGCGTGAACGCTCTTTCGCTCGCCGACGCGCTTCGCGCGAGCGTCGAAGCCGGCGTGGCGGCGCGCGCCGAAGCCGCCGCCGCGGCCGCGGCGCCCGCGGCGGAGACGCCGCTCGAATCCCCCGAACCCGCGCCGGCGCCGGCCGCGGCGCCGGCGCCGGCCGAAACCGCGCCCGCGGCCGACGACCCGGTCGCCCGCGCGATCGGCCGCATCAAGGAGGGCGCCTAGCCATGGCCGGGGAAAACGTCCCGAAACTGCCCGCCGGCGTGAAGTCCGGCCTGGAGCGCTTCCAGTCGTTCTGCGTCCGCGCGCTCGGACCCAACGGCGACCTGAAGGTCCTTTCGGTCCTGCTCGCCGCGCTGCTCTTCTTCCTGATCCGCCCGTTCGCGGTCGGCAACACGAAGACGTTTTCCGTCCCCGTGCGCGTCTCCTCGTCGAACCCCTACGTGACGGTCGTGGACTTCGCGCCGAAGACGGCGTCCGTCACGTTGCGCGGACCGCGCAACAAGATCGACTCGTTCGACCCCTCGCAACTCGCCCTCGAAATCGAAGAGGCGTTTCCGGACACGGAAGGCCGCGTGTTCCGTCCTCTCGGCGCCCGCGCGCTGCGCGGCGAGGGCGACCTGAACTTCCTTTCGTGCCCGGTCGACGTCGTCCGCGTCGAACTGGACTACACGGCCAAGTGGGAGACGACGAATCTCGTGGCCCTCCCGCAGCTCGTCGGCCGCCCGGTCGAAGGCGGCACGGCGACCGTGCGCCTGGCCGACCCCGTGTCCGTCGTCGTGAAGGGCTCGATCCGCAAGCTCAACGAATTCCGCGACGCGGGACTGCTGCTTCCGACCGAACCGGTCGACGTGGAGGGCAAGACGAAGAGTTTCTCCGAAACGGTCGCGATCAAGATTCCGGCCGACTCCGGCATCACGTCCGTCGAACCGGCCGCCGTTCTCGCGTACGTCGACATCGCGATCTCCGTCACCAACCGCACCGACACGGCCGCGCCCGACCTGCTCAAGAACGTCGAACCGCCCGCCACGCCCGGCGAGGCCGACAAGACCGGAAAAGCCGAAGAGACCGGGACCGTCGGCGAAGGCGCGGGCGAAGCCGGCGAAAAACCCGCCTCCGAAGAGCCGGCCTCCGAAGAGCCGGCCTCCGAAGAGCCGGCCTCCGAAGAACCGGCTTCCGAAGACCCGGAACCCGCCGCTTCCTGACTTTTCCGCTTTCAATCCATCATTCATCATTCAAAACAGCGTGCCCGCCGACCGTTACAACGAAGCGATTCCCCAGCGCGACCTGAAGTACTACATCTTCGACTGGGACGACAACATCCTCCGGATGCCGACCTACATCCACCTGGAGCGGCGGCTCGCGGACGGCACGTGGGTGCCGCACCTGGTCTCGACGGCGCTCTTCTCGGTCATCCGCAACGACACGGTGAACTACCGCCCGCCGAAGGGCGTCTGGGAGAACGCGTTCGTCGAGTTCCGCGACTTCGCGGACCAGCCGGAGAGCAAGTTCCTGCAGGACGCGCGAACCGCCATCGACCGCCTGTTCGAAGGCAAGGAGAAGTGCCCGCCGTCGTTCAACGTCTTCCGCAAGACGCTGCGGGAAGGCCGCATCTTCGCAATCGTCACCGCGCGCGGCCACCAGCCGGAAACGCTGCGCAAGGGCGTCGAGATGTTCATCGAGCGGATCCTCACGCCGGAAGAGCGCGCCGAGATGGTGTGGAACCTGCGCGGCTACCTCGTCGCCTACGAGAACGCGGCGGAAAACGAGCGCATGACGGACGCGGAGGTGGTCGAGAACTACCTCTCGATGAACCACTACCACGCCGTCACGAACCCGGACTTCATCCGGCTCGTCAAGTCCGCCGCCGTGCCCGACCCGAACAACTCCGAGACGCGCAAGAAGTTCGCGATCATGGAGTTCCTCGAGCACCTCTTCCGCATGGTCGAGCGCATCGGCTCGCGCAAGCCGATCAGCGTCGGCTTCTCGGACGACGACTCCGGCAACGTCGCGGCCGTGGCGGACTTCATCCGCACGACGCTCGCGGAGCGCTTCCCGGCCGTGAAGTTCGTCGTCTACGACACCTCCGACCCGGACGTCGAGAAGGGCCACAAGCTCGTCGTCTCCGGCCAGCTCCCGCTTCTCTAGCGCGCGATTTTCGCCTTGCCGCGGGACGGGGCGTTTGCTAGACTCCGGACCCCATGAACGACGAAACAGTCCAGCCCCTCCGCCTCGGCGCGAAGCAGTCGCGCATCGTCGCGAGCGCGATCACGCTCGTGGCGCTGTGCGTGTTGTTCGTGCTCGGCGCCGCCGTCTTCTGGCTCGCCGTGTCGGTCGTGGACCGCTACCGCCTCGTGTTGCTTCCGCCCATCGTGGCCGTCATCCTCGCCAACGTGGTGCAGCCCGTGTTCGACGCGACGCGGCGCGCGCTCTGGACGCGCCTGTCGCGCGTGGACCCGCCACACCGCCTGCGCATCCCGAAGGGCGCCGTGACGGCCGTCGCGATCGCGGCCGCCGTGCTGTGCATCCTGCTGCCGCTCGTCCTGTTCCTGTGGCTGTGCGGCAAGTTGCTCGTCGACCAGCTGCTCTCGCTGCCCGACGCGATGCCGGACATCGGAGCCTGGCTCCACGCCAAGGCGCCGCAGCTGGCCGCCTACATCGACCAGCACGGCCTGCTCTCCTCGATCCAGAACGCGCTGCAGTCCGAATGGCTGTCCGGGTCCGTCCTTTCCGACAAGGCCGTGGCCGCCGCCGGCGTCGCGATTTCCCACGCGGCGGAGGTCGTCCAGTTCGTCGCGGCGTGGCTCATGGTGCCCGTCTACATGGTCATCTACCTGGCGTCGCGCCCGCTCGAAGGCCGCGATTTCGCCAAGATGATGGTCGGCGTCACCTCGCGGACGCGCGAAAACGTCCGCTTCCTGATCGACGAATTCATCCGGATCGTCGTCTCCTACTTCCGCGGCCAGGTGCTCGTGGCGATCATCGAAGGACCCTTGTACGGCGTCGGGTTCCAGTACGTGGCGGGCGTCCCGAACGGCCTGCTGCTCGGCGTTGCGGTCGGCCTCGTGAACATCGCGCCCTACATGGGAACCGTGTTCGTGATGCCGATCGTCTGTCTCGTGGCCTACGCCCACGGCGGCCTCGTCTCCGTTCTTCTCGCGGTGTTCGTCTGGGCGGCCGTCGGACTCTCCGACTTCTTCATTTCGCCGCGCATCAGCGGCAGCCGGACGGGACTCGGCGTATTCGCCGTCATCTTCTCGATCCTCTTCTGGGGCACGGTCATGGGCGGACTCTTCGGCGTGTTCCTCGCAGTGCCCCTCACCGCGTTCCTCGCGGTCTGCGGGCGGCTGCTCGTCCGCGAGTATTTCGTGGACGATTCCGTTCCCGCGGCGCCCGCCGCCTTGCCGGCGCCGCCCCCCGCGGAGACGCCCCCGCCGTCCGCGGGCTAGGCCATGTTCGGCCGCCGCAAACAGCCCGCGACACCGCCGCCCGCGTCCGCGCAAGACCCGTCGGACGCGGAAGACGTGGCGCTCATGCTGCGCGCGGCGGCGGACGACGCGGGCGCCTTCTCGGCGCTCGTCCGCAAGCACGAGAAGTCCCTGGCGAACTTTTTCGCGCGCAACGGCGTTTACAGGGATGTCGAGGACCTCGCGCAGTTGACGTTCCTCAAACTCCACCGCGCGAGGCGTGGCTACAGGCCGACCGCCAAGTTCACGACGTTCCTCTACCTGCTCGCAAGGCAGGTCCTCGTCGACCACGTGCGCGCCACCCGGCGCCGCGCGAAGCTGCACGAGGAGGCGGGGAAGGAAATGGATTCGGTGCAGCCCGCTCCCCGCTCCCGCGGGGAAGGGCAGGACGCCCGGGCCGCCCTCGACAGCCTCTCCCCGTGGATGCGGGAAACCGTCGTCCTCGTCGTGATGCAGGGCCTCGCCTACCACGAGGCCGCCGAAGTCCTCCGGGTGCCCGTCGGCACGGTCAAGTCCCGCGTCAGCGCCGCCCTCCGCCAGATGAAAGCCTTCCTCGAACAAACGCCATGACTCCCGGTTACGCCGCCGCCCTCGCCGACAACCCGGACTGCGCCGGGCTGCTCGCCGCCCTCGCCGCCGCCCCGGCGCGGACTTTCCCTTCGGTCGAGCCCGCCGTCCGCGCCTCGATCCGCCGCGCCGCCCGCCGCCAGATGAAAGCCTTCCTCGAACAAACGCCATGACTCCCGGTTACGCCGCCGCCCTCGCCGACAACCCGGACTGCGCCGGGCTGCTCGCCGCCCT
>JAFPUX010000204.1 GCA_017413145.1 Kiritimatiellia bacterium
CTGCCCGCCGCCGGTCTCGGCGTGGTGGACGTGCCAGTTGTTGCGGCAGCCGGGCTCGAACGTCACGCCGAAGGCGGGGACCTGCGAGGTCGTGAGCGGGTGCAGGTAGCTGCGCCCCGTGAAATACTGCGCGTAGGCCGCGTTGAACGCGCCGACCGGGATCGGCGACCAGTCCTTCGGGAGGGCCGTCGGGTCGGCGGGACGCCGCACGCGCGCGACGATGGCGTCGGTCTGCTCCGGCGTGACGCCGTTGCGGTTCGCGATGCCGACGTGCGCCTTCATCTGCGGCTCGGTCTCCGGCCGCGCCGCGAGCGCGGCGACGGTGACGAGCTCGCGCGTCCGCCAGTCGAGGACGTCGCGCGCGAAGATGTCGCCGAAGAGGTGCGCCTTGAGGTAGGCGTCGAGCTGCGGGTGGAAGTCGAAGAGCGGGCCCTTCACCGGCCCGCCGCAGAGCTCCGTCTGGTTCGTCGTGCCGATTTCAAGGGCCTTCTCGCCGAGGGTGAAGGCCTGGCGCTGCGGCTCGCCGGGACGGCTCGCCCCACCTTCTTCGCCCTGTGTCTCCGCGACTCGCTGCGACGCCACCTTCATCAGGGTCGTGGCGGCGTTGAGCGCCCGCGGGAAGCCGCAGTAGGCGTAAAGCTGGCCGACGACCTCCTTGGCCTGATCGAGCGTGAGTCCGGCGTCGAAGCCGGCGGTGAACGCGGCGGCGAGCTTGTCCTGCTCGCCGCGCGCGATGGCGGCGCCGATGTCCGCGAGGGCGGCGTCGCGTTCGTTGAGGGGTGCGGCGTTGGCCGCGATGGCTGCTGCCATGACGATTCCTCCTAGGATTCTTGTTTTCATTTTCTTTGATTCCTGTTCGTTTCGGGCGAGCGCCAGGCGCGAGTTTCGCCCCTATCGCGGAAGTCCGTGTCGCGCGGGCGCGGCGGAGGCCGCCGCCCGTCGCGGATCGGACTTCCGGCGTTACGCCTTCTTTCCGGCCTCGTAGGCCTCCTGGTAGACGGGCAGGTCCTTCACGGCACCCTTCTCGTAGGCGCCGGTGCCGTAGATGACGCCGCGCTCGATGGATCCTTCCATGCAGTCGCGCATGAAGCCGCGCAGGCCGGCGAGCGTCGGCTCCATCATGGCCTTGTCCTCGTCCGCGGCGGTGACGAGGAGCCAGAACTCGGTGCCCTTGAAGCGGCCGAAGTCGTCCCAGCGCGAGACGGTGCGGTCGATGAGCGCCTTGAGCTGCGCGTCCATCGAGTAGAAGTAGACGGGCGTCGCGAGGACGATGGAGTCGGCGGAGAGCATCTTCTCGACGAGCTCGTTGGCGTCGTCCTGCTGGACGCACTTGTGCAGCTTCTGGCAGGCGTAGCAGCCGGTGCAGTAGCCGACCTTCCTCTCGGCGAGGCGGATTTTCTCCACCTCGTGCCCGGCCTCGCGGGCGCCCTTGGCGAACTGGTCGCACAGGAGGTCGGAGTTGCCGCCCTTGCGCGGGCTGGCGGAGATGACGAGTATTTTCTTCATTTGGCTGTCGTGGGAGGTGTTAGCGGTATGACGCCCGCAGGATGGCGAGGACATCGTCGTCGGAGAGTTCCGACGGGTCGCAGGAGAAGAGCATCCCGACGGCGCTGCGGGCGAGCTTCACCATGCCGGGAAACTCCTCGGGCCGGATGCCGTAGTCGCTCATCGCGAGGGCGTCCACGCCGCAGGCCTTCTGGAGCGCCGCGAGGGCGTCGAGGAAGTCCTCGGGCTTCGTGGCGTCGGCCTTGCCGAGCGCGCGGGCCATCTCGACGAACTTCTCCGGGCAGTCGCCGCGGTCGATGAACGTCTTGTAGTAGGCCAG
>JAFPUX010000026.1 GCA_017413145.1 Kiritimatiellia bacterium
CCCGCCGCCGGCGCCGCCGCGCCCGCCGCGGCCCCCGCCGCCGACGCCAAGAAGGCCCCCGCCAAGAAGTAAGGACCCGACCGTCGACCATCCGACCATCCGACCATCGGACCATTCGACCACCCGACCATGAAAGTCATCGCAGGCCTCGGCAACCCCGGACGCGACTACGCGCGGACCCCGCACAACGCGGGCTTCCGCGCCGTCGACGCGCTCGCGGCGTCGCTCGGCGCCTCGTGGCGCAGCGAGCCGAAGTACAAGGCCGAAATCGCCCGCGCGACCTGCGCGGCCGGCCCGGTCCTGCTCGTGAAGCCGCAGACCTTCATGAACCTCTCCGGCGACTCGCTCGCCCCGCTGATGGGCTTCTACAAGGTCCCCGCGACGGACCTCGTGGTGCTCTCCGACGAGGTGAACCTCCCGCCCGGCCGCGTCCGCGTCCGCCCCGGCGGCTCCGCCGGCGGCCACAACGGCCTCAAGTCGGTCGCCGAACGGCTCGGCTCGCAGGCCTTCGTCCGCGTCCGCGTCGGCGTCGGCATGGGGCACCACCCCGTGTCCGACCTGGCCGCCCGCGTGCTGGGGCGCATCGAGCCGGAGGACGAAGCCGCCGTCGCGGCGGGCGAGAAGCTCGCAGCCGAAGCCGCGCTCTGCGCGGCGGAGAAGGGCGCCGACTTCGCGATGAACAAGTACAACGGGCCGGAGACGGTCGCGTCCTGAAACCCTTTCACGAAAACAAACAAGGAACACCACCATGTCCAAGAAATACGAAGCCCTCGTGATCTTCTCCAAGGCCGTCCGCGACGACGACCTGGAAGGCGCGATCGGGCGTTTCGCCGACGAGCTGCAGAAGCTCGGCGCCACGATCGAGAGCACCGAGGCCCTCGGCCGCAAGACGTTCGCCCGCACGATCGACAAGCGCGACGCCGCCCTGTACGGCAAGGTCCGCTTCGACGCCGAGCCGGGCGTCATCGCCGCCGCGCGCACGCGCTTCCGCCTCTACGAGGAGACGCTGCGCATCCAGTACACCGCCCGCAACCTGCGCATCGAGGCCGCCAAGGCCAAGGACGACGCGCGCCGCGCCGCCTTCCAGGCCAAGATGGCCGAGAAGGCCGCCGCCGCGGCCGCCGCGGCCGCCGCCGAAGGCGAGGCCGCGCCCGTCGCCGACGGAGCGCCGGAGGCCTAGCCCGGGAAGGAGACGGCAGCGATGTCCGCCAGTTTCAACCGCGTCATCCTCGTCGGGTCGCTCGTGCGCGACCCCGAGTACCGCCGTGCCGCCTCGAACGGCATGGCGGTGAGCGACTTCCGCATGGCCGTGGACGACCCCTACAAGGGCCGCTCCGCCGCCGCGCGCGACGGGCGCTCCAACACGCTCTTCATCGACGTCGTGACGTGGGACCAGCTGGCGGAGTCCGTGCACGGACACCTCCGGCAGGGATCGCGCATCCTCGTCGAGGGCCGCCTGCAGCAGCAGGAATGGACCACCCGCGAGGGGCAGCGCCGCAGCCAGATCCGCGTCGTCGCCTCCACCGTGCAGTTCCTCGACCCCGTGGGACCGCCCGCCGACCGGCCCGCCG
>JAFPUX010000205.1 GCA_017413145.1 Kiritimatiellia bacterium
TCGGACTCGTCCTCGAAGGAGGCGGGATGCGAGGGCTGTTCACGGCCGGCGTCCTGGACACGCTCTACGACATGGGCGTCCGCTTCGACGGCATCATGGGCGTCTCGGCCGGCGCGGCGTTCGGCTGCAACTACAAGTCGCACCAGCCGGGGCGCGTCCTGCGCTACAACCTCCGCTTCTGCCGCGACCGTCGCTACTGGGGGCTCGGCTCGCTCCTGCGCACGGGCGACATCTTCAATGCCGAGTTCTGCTACCGGACGCTTCCGAAGGTTCTCGACCCCTGGGACGGCCCCGCGTTCGAGGCGGACCCGACTCCGTTCTGGGCTGTCGCCACGGACGCGGACACCGGGGAGCCGGTCTACCCGAAGCTGGAGAAGGCCGACGAGGCGGCCTGCGACTGGATCCGGGCTTCCTCGTCGATGCCGGTCGTCTCCCGGCCGGTATGCATCGGCGGTCGGCGGTATCTCGACGGCGGAATCGCCGACTCGATTCCCCTGCCGAAAATGCAGTCGCTCGGATTCGCCCGCAACGTCGTTGTCCTCACGCAGCCGGCGGGCTACCGCAAGGGTCCGGCGCGGCTCTGGCCGTTCCGCCCGTGGCTGCGCCGCCAGCCCGCCGTGGAGGTCGCGCTGAGGCGTCGCCCGGAGGAATACAACCGCGCCGTCGACTTCGTGGAGGCGGAAGAGAAGAAGGGCGGCGCATTCGTGTTCCGTCCGCCGGCGAAGCTGCCCATCGGTCGTTTGAGCCGCAGCAGGAAAGCCGTCCAGGCGGCCTACGACATCGGAAGGGAGACGGCCATGCGGAGTCAGGCCGCACTTCGCGACTGGCTTGGCTTGGACGTCTCCTCGGCTCGCTCGCTCCGCTCGCGAGTCGGGGGATTGTGATGGCGGCTTCGCCGCGGAAGCGGAATCGACCGCTTCCCGCCACGACCAAGCGCCGAAGCCGCACCGACGCGGGACGCGGCGCGGGCGGCTTCCAACTTTCGAGTTCGAGCCCCCGGACTTCGCTCTCTACGGACGCGGGACCGACGGGGGCTTCCGACCGACGACGGTGTAGATCATCCGGCCGAGCGAACGCGAGGCGATGACGTCGAAGCCGTTGCGAACCATCTGCCTCCCGAGGCTCCGGCGGCTCTGGACCCGGAAGTCGCCGCGGCGCAGGAGCGGGAAGAGGACGTGGTTGTCGAACCACGCGCACGGGCCGCCCCAGCCGGTGTCCGAGAGGACGCAGAGCCCGCCGGGCCTAAGCACGCGCAGCGCCTCGTGCATGGCCTCGTCCTGCCTCGGATAGTGGTGGAAGCTCTGCGAGCAGGCCACGACGTCGAAGGACGCATCCGCGAAGGGAAGCCGGTCGGCCGCGCCCTGGACGAACGCGGCGCCCGGGCCGCCTGCCGGTCGAAGTGCGCTCGGGAGAGAGCTTCGTAGTCTTTCATGCGCACGATTCTAGGCCGGTCCGGCGGGGCGGGTCAAGAAAAAGTTAGACCTGGCTAAAATTTTGCTTGACAATGTTAGACGAGTCTAATATTCTCCCGGCCCCATGCGACGCAACCACGCCAGACGAACCGCCCCGCCGGCCCCCGCCGCCCTCCGCTGCGGAGGGGACGCGGACCGTCTCGCGCGGCGCATTCTCGTCGAGGCCGCGCCGGTGCTGTCCGGGGACAAACCCGCGATGCTGATCGCCCTACGGGACTGCGGCCGCGTGCCGGCGACGCGACGTTCGGACCGGTTCTTCTGCCGCCACCGGGAGAAGCTCGTCGCGGCGCTCGGACTCCGGGCGCGCGTCCTGCGCCGGACGCCGCGCGGCTGCCTCGCGCTCTTCTTCGACCCGGCGCGCCTCGCGGCCCGGCTCGCCGAACCGGAGGTCGCGCGCTTCCTCTCGGACCGCGGATACCCGGCGGGGGCGGACGCCGCGCTCGACCGGCTCGAGGCGGCGTTCGCGGCCGGCGCGGAATCCTGCCCGCACGAAGTCGGCGTCTTCCTCGGCTATCCGGTCCGCGACGTGGCGGGGTTCATCGAACGCCCCGGCGAGGCGCTGTCCGTGCGCCGCGCGCTCTGGCGCGTCTTCGCTCCGGCGGGCGAATCGCTCCGCCTCATGGCGCGCATCCGCGCCGCCCGCGAGCGGGCGATGGCGGTCCTCGCGTTCGAAAGCGACGCCCTCGACGCCTGCGCGAAGCTCCGCCGCCTTCCCCCGCTCCCCGCGTGAGCGAGCCTTTCCCTTCCACGAACAACCCAACCCGAAAGGAAAAACCCATGAGCAAGATCTCCGTCATCTACGGAAGCACCACCGGCACGACCGAAGCGGTCGCCGCCAGAATCGCCGCGGCGCTCGGCGCCTCCGCCGTCAACGTGAACGACGCCGGCGACGACGCCTTCGGCGCGGACCTGCTGGTCCTCGGAACGCCCACCTGGGGCGTCGGCGACCTGCAGGACGACTGGGCCGCGCGGCTCGACGCCGTGAGGACCAGGTTCGCCGGAAGGAAGGTCGCGGTCTTCGGACTCGGCGACTCGGTCGGATTCGCCGACACCTTCTGCGTCGCCGCCGAAACGCTCGCCGCCGCCGCGAGGGACGCGGGAGCGACGCTCGTCGGCGACGTGCTGAAGCTCGACGAGTCGAACGAGTCAGACAAGACCGACGGCCGCATCGCCGAATGGGTCGCGAAGGTCAAGGCCGAAGCCGGCATCCAGTAACCATTGCGTTGGTCGCCCGAGAGCCCGTCCGCCGGGTGGCGGCGGGCTCCACCATCCGGAGGTCATCCGGTTCGGGCCGGCGCGGACGGAGGCAAGGCCGTCCGCGCCTTATTCTTCTGGGCGTACCATACGGGAGCGGATCAGGAAGAACACCCCGGAAACAGCCATCGCCGCGAGGAAGGCGAGCCACGAGCCGCGCTCCGCGTCGGCGAAGAAGGCCCCGACGAGCACATAGACGAGCGACACTACCGCATTTCCGAGCGCGAGCTGGAGGGCCGTCGGACCGACCGGGAGCCGCCCGATCCCCGCAAAGACGGCCGAGGCTTCCGCGAGAACCGGGACCGGACGCAGCGCAAGCAGCGTCCAGGGGCCGGACCGGCGCTGGAACTCCCGGAGGGCGGCCATGTCGGCGGCGCCGACGAGCCGGGCCGCCGCGCCGGAGGCGAAGCGTCCGAGGGCGTATCCGGACGCCGCGCTCGCCGACATCGCCAGAAAGGAGACGGCGAAGCCGAGCGCCGGCCCGAGGACGAGCCCGCAGGCCGTGCTCGCGAGACTCGACGGGACGGGAAGGAAGATGTCGCTCGCAAGGACGAGGAAGAGGATCGCGGCGACGAGCGCCCTGTCGTCCGCCGCCCTCGCGACGGCCTCCCGCGTCCACGCGTCGATCCGCTCCCCCCACAGGAGGAAGGTCGCCAGAACGACGAAGGAGACGAACAGGAAGAGCGCGACGGCACGCCAGGGGATCGGGGCTTTCATGTCCGGTTAAACGCGCGCGGCCCGGCGGAGGTTCGCGCCGCGGCGCCGCCGCTCACCGCGCGTAGACCCGCGCCTCGAGTCCGCCGCACAGGATCCGGAACCAGCCGGGCTCGAGCGTCTTGAGCAACGAGGCGTCCGTGAACGCGAGCTGCTCCTCCGGCACGGCCAGGGCGACGGTTTTCGATTCGCCGGGAGCCAGGCGGACCCGGCCGATGGCCGCCAGCTTCCGGACCGGCTGCGGAACGCTCGCGCACTCGTCGCGCAGGAAGACCAGCACCGGCTCCTCCGCGGGACGGGTCCCCCGGTTCTCGACCGTCACGGCCACGCGGATCCCGTCGCCCGCAAGTCGTTCGGCGACGAGGTCGGCGTATCGGAGTGCGGAATAGCCGAGGCCGCTGCCGAACGCGAACGCCGGGTCGGTGCCGAGAAAGACGTAGTCGCGGCCGGGTTTGTCCGGCGTCCCGGGGACATGGTAGTATCCGCCCGCGCTGGGGACGCGGTCGTGGCAGAGCGGCACCTGCCCCACGTGGCGCGGGAAGGTCACGGGGAGCCTGCCGGAGAAATTGCAGTCGCCGAAGAGGAGCTCCGCCAGCGCGGCCGATCCCTCCTCCCCCGGATACCAGGCGGCGACCAGGGCGCCGCAGCCGTCCGCGACGTCGAAGAGCGTCTCCGGCCGCCCGTCGACCATCACCACCGCCACGGGCTTCCCCGTCCCGATCAGCCGCCGCGCCAGGTCCAGCTGGGGACCGCCGGGCGCGAGGTCGTGCATGTCGCAGCCCTCTCCGCAGGTCAGCATGGACTCCTCCTCGCCGCCCCACCCGACGCCGTAGCCCTTCATGCTCTTGCCGCCGATCACGCAGACCACCGCGTCCGCCTCGCGCGCGAGCCTCTCCGCCTCTTCGAATCCGGAGCGGTCCGAGCCGCACACCTCGCACCCCTTGGCCGCGAGCGCCTCCACGCCGTCCTTCGCCGCGCGCTCCGCGATCGCTTCGGCCGGGGTCCTGGCGTCCGGTCTCGGGAGGGCGTAGTCCCCGAGCTGCGCGCTGAAGGCGTTCGGCCCGATCACGGCGAGCTTCCGGCCCGGCCGGAGCTTGAGGGGGAGCATCCCGCCGTTCTTCAGCAGCACCATCGACTTGCGGGCGGCTTCCCGGGCGAGGGCCCGGTGCTCCTCGCACCGCACCGTCCGCCGGATCCGGTCCGGATCGGGCCGGCTCCGCTCGAACAGGCCGAGCGCGAGCTTCATTTTCAGAATCCGAAGCACCGCGCGGTCGACCTCCCCCGGGGACAGAACGCCCTTTTCGACCAGGGAGCGGAAGTTCCCGAAGCCCCAGCATTCCGGCGCCTCCACGTCCACGCCGGCCCGGAAGGCGGCCAGACCCGCCTCGTCCCGCTCCTCCGCGTTGTGCTGGAAGCGCGTCAGCATCGCGACTCCGCCGAAATCGCTGATCACGACGCCGTCGAAGCCCCACCGCTCGCGCAGGATCGCCCGGAGCAGCAGGGGATGGACGTGGCAGGGCACCCCGTTGAAGGCGGAATAGGCGGGCATGACGGCCCTGGCGCCCGCGTCGATCGCGCGGCGGAATGGCGGCAGGAACTTGTCCTCCAGGTCGTTGAGCGTCGCCGTGACCGGAGCGAGGTTGACGCCGCCCTCGGGCGAACCGTGCGCCGCGAAGTGCTTGACCGTCGCCGCGTATCGCCCGTCGTCGGAGAGGAGCCCCTTCACGTAGGCCTCTCCCATCGCGCCGACGAGCAGGGGGGACTCGCCGTAGGTCTCCTCGATCCGGCCCCAGCGCGGATCCCGCCCGAGGTCGAGATCGGGCGCGAGGGACATCCGGATCCCCATGGCCTTCGCCTCGCGTCCGATGGCGCGTCCGATCCGCCGCACCAGGTCCGGATCGAAGGTCGCGCCCAGTCCGATGGACTGCGGGAACACCGTCGCGCCCCGGCCGAGGATCCCGTGGAGCGATTCGCAGATCACCACGGGCGGCACGGGGGAGAGCTCCGCGAAGCAGTCGGCCATCGCCCCGGCCCACTCCCCGATCTCCTCCGGCTCGAGGTCGATCGGGACCATCATGCCGAAGAGCCCGTTCGGGAAGTCTCGGCGGGCTTTTTCCGCGTCGAAGGAGTTCCCCTTGACGAAGAAGTCCGGGGAGCCCTGCGCAACGAGCTGCGCGAGCTTCTGCTCCAGCGTGAGGGCGTTCAGAATCTGTTCGGGCGTTCGATTCATGGAAAAATCTCCTGCAAGTCCCGCAAGGGGCCGCGCGAAGGGGATGGGGGGCGGTGGCTCCCGCCGCCCAAAACCTAGCAAAATGCGGCACGGAAGTCCACCGCATCGAAGAGCCGGTCGTGTCGTCGCCCGCCCGTTTCTCGCGCACGCCGCGCGCGCGAGCGCTGTCAGTCGCCGCCGGCGGCGGGGGCGAGGCCGTGCTTCGCCTTGAGCGAGTCGAGGGTTCCGTCCGCGGCCATTCCGGCGAGGGCGGCGTCCACGAAGGCGAGCAGGTCGTCCTGCCCCTTTCGCAGGAGGACGCCGATTTCGCCGTGTGTGAACGGCTCGGCGAGGAGCGGCGCCGCCAGACGCGGATCGTTCCGGACGTACCACGGCGCCTCGACGATCTCCGTGATCATCACGTCGGCCGCCCCTTCGGCCACGAGCGAGGGGATCTCCTCGTTGCGCGGATGGACGGCGAGCCCGGCGTGCGGGAGGTTCTTCCGGGCGAACGCCTCGTTGAGCCCGCCGGGGTTGACCAGGACGCGGACGTCCGGCCGGTCGATGTCGTCAAGCGAACGGAAGCGGCCGGCGTCCTCGGCCCGGCAGAGGATGGTCTTCCCGTTGGCCAGATAGCCGTCGGACATGTCCATCGTCTCGCGGCGGGCGTCGGTGACGGTGATGCCCCCGATGGCGAGATCGAAGACCGGCGGGTCGGCCTGGACGTCCGCGGCGAGCGTCGGCCACGAGGTCTGCACGAACTCGGCGCGGACGCCCATCCTGGCGGCGATCCGCTCCGCGACCTCGATGCCGAAGCCCTCCCAGCGGCCCGTCTCCGGGTCGCGCCAGGTGAGCGGCCGGTAGTCGCCCGTGCTGCCCACAAGAAGGACGCCCCGCGCCTCGATGCGGGCGACGGCCGGACGCGCCGGACGCGCGCCCTCTTGCGGCCGCGGGGAGACGCAACCGCCCGCCAGCAGCAGCAGCAGGAAGACCGCAATCAACGGTTTGAAGAAGGTCATGACGCGCATCCTACCATATCCTTGGCGGAAGCGAAAGCGGCGGGCTAGAACCGCAGGATGGCGGAGTCGTCGTCCTGGAAGGCGTTGGAGGCCTCGAGCCGGCGGCGAAGCGATTCGAAGGAGCTTCCGACGAGGAGACGCCCGAAGTCCCACAGCCGCACCATCGCAGTCCAAACGGCACGGGACGGTGTTGCCAAAATCGAGTCAGGTCTATTTTGGAAGATACCAAAATCGAGTATGATTGATTTTGGAATTGACATGGAAGCGACCGGCCGGGTGAAGCGCCGAAGCCGCCGCGCCGCGGGACGCGGCGCGGGCGGCTTCCA
>JAFPUX010000206.1 GCA_017413145.1 Kiritimatiellia bacterium
ACGACCAAACGACCAAACAACCATGAAAAAGACCCTCCTCGCACTCCTCGCGCTGCTCTGCACGCCGTTCGCGCTCCGCGCGGACACGCTCTACGTGACGCCCACGGGCGCCGGAAACAAGGACGGCTCGTCCTGGGCCAACGCCTTCGCCGGCATCCAGGCCGCCGTCGACGCCGCCGACGCCGCGTACCTTGCGGACGGCACGATCCACGACATCCTCGTCACGAACGGCGTCTACACGCGCGTTCTCGTCACGAATGACTTCGCGCTCCAGGTCCGCTCCGTGAACGGCGCGGCCTCGACCGTCATCGATGGCTACAACACGAACAACTGCGTCCGGTGCTACGCCAACTATCGCTACACGACGGCGCCGACGTTCACGGGCTTCACGCTCCGCAACGGCGATGCGCGCAAAGCGGGGAACTGGAACGAGCAGGACGGCGGCGGCGCGGCGGGCGGCACGCTCGTGGACTGCATCGTCCAGGACTGCGTGGCCTATTCGGGTGGCGGCACCAGCGAGTCCGACACGCTGCGCTGCATCATCCGCCGCTGCTCGGCGCCGGGCTGGGACGGCGGCGGCGTGGCCGAGGGCACGCACCGCAACACGCTCGTCCACGACTGCACGACCTACGTCGCGCCCGTCTCCGGCGCGACGCTCTACAACTGCACGATCGTGGATAACACCGCATCGTCCTCCTACTACTCGCTCTACCGCGGCTGCACGGTCCACAACTGCATCTTCTGGGGCAACTACCTCAATGGCGCGTGGGCCGCGGACAACGACGCCGTGGACCCGAAGCTCGTCGGCGACGGCGACTACCGCCCGCGCGTCGGCTCGCCCGCGATCGACGACGGCGACGCGGACTACGCGGCGGAGGCGGGCGCGACCGACCTCGCGGGCAACGCGCGCGTTCAGGGCTCCGCGATCGACCGCGGCTGCTACGAGGGATCGGGCGTCGAGGGGTTCGTCGTGACGGCGGTCGCGGACGGCAACGGCGCCGTCTCGCCGACCCACCTCTTCACGAACGCGAACGCGGTGGTGACCATCGAGGCGGACACCGCCGCCTACGACCGCCAGGTCGTGCAGTGGACGACGAACGGCGTCACGGCCGCGTGGACCGGTTCGTCGCTCACGCTCGCCCCGCTCGCCAGCGACGTGGTGGTCACGGCGCGCTTCGAGGTCGTCGAGTGGTACGTGGACGCCGCGACGGGCAGCGACAACAACCCCGGCTACGACTCCTCCGCGCCGTTCAGGACGATCCAGAAGGCCGTCGACTCGGCCGCGCCGTCCGAGGTCATCTACGTGATGCCCGGCGTCTACGACCCCATCGACACGACGCAGCGCCACGTGGACATCGTGGGCGTCGCGGGCGCGGAGGAGACGATCATCGACGGCGGCGGCACGAAGCGCTGTGCGCTTCTGCAGTCCTCGCGCCTCACCGGCTTCACGCTGCGCAACGGCCGCTCGATCAGCACGAACGACGAGGACGGCGGCGGCGGCGCGAAGTGGGGCACGCTCGTGGAGTGCATTCTCGAGAACAACGTCGCCAACTACGGCGGCGGCGCCTACGACTCGCACCTCTACCGCTGCATCGTCCGCGACAACACCGCGGGCGACGGCGGCGGCTTCTACTACGGCAACGCCACGGACTGCCTCGTCGTCTACAACTCCGCCTACCAGGGCGGCGGCGCGCGCGGCGGCCCCGACAGCCGCTTCATCCACTGCACGTTCGCCTACAACCGCGCGCTGCTCTACGGCGCGGTGATGGAGGCGTTCGTCTACGACAGCATCTTCTACCGGAACCGCACGACCAACCACCGCTCGAACTACCGCCTCTTCGCTTCCGACGGCTGCGTCTTCGGCGACGAGGAGGACCCGCTCTTCGTCGATCCCGAGAACGGCGACTTCCGCCTCCGCGCGGGATCGCCGTGCGTCGACGCGGCCAGCCCGGCCCGCGTGATGGCCGAGTGGGACATCCGCGGCGAGGGCTACGAACGCATCGTCGGCGACGCGCCCGACGCCGGCTGCTACGAGGGCGCGGTGGAGGGGCACGTCCTCTCGGTGCGCACGGACGGCGCCGGCGGCGTCTCGGCGCGCACGATCGTCGTCGCCGACGGCGAGGACGCGACGGTCTCCGCCATTGAGGACGGCCGCGCGTTCCAGCACTGGCTCGTGGACGGCGAGCAGGATCGCTCCGGCGCGACGCTGGAGATGCTGGGCGCCACCGAGGACCACGTCCTCACGGCGTGCTTCGAGCGCCGCACGACGAACGTCTCCGGCGGCGGCTCCGCGCTCCAGACCGCGATCGACGCGGCCGCGGACGGCGACACGCTCCTCGTGGCCGCCGGCACCTACTCGGCCATCGACGCCGCGGGCCGCGTCCTCGACATCGTGTCCGCCTCCGGCCCGGAGGCGACGGTCATCCAGGGCAAGAACTCGCTTCTCTCGAAGAAGCGCGCCGCCAACTTCGGCCAGACGATGACGCGCCCGCGCTGCACGCTCACGGGCTTCACGGTCGAGGGCGGCTACTGCAGCGACTACACCACCGGCGGCGGCGGCGTCTTCGGCGGCATCGTCTCCAACTGCGTCATCCGCGGCAACGGGGCGCTGCTCGGCGGCGGCGGCGCGGCCTACTGCGACCTCGTGCGCTGCACGATCTCCAACAACACCTCGACCGTCTTCGGCGCCGGCGCCCTCGCCTCCACGCTGCAGAGCTGCCTCGTCACGGGCAACACCGTCACCTTCAAGCTCGTCTCGTTCCTCGAGGCGCTCGGCGTGGTCTCCGTCTCCGACAACTTCGGCGGCGGAGGCGGCGTCGCCTACGCCTCGGCGGACCACTGCACGATCGTCGGCAACACGGCGCAGGACTCCAGCGGCGGCGGCGCCTTCTGGGCGGTCCTCAACAACACCTACATCGCCGGGAACGCCTCCACGAAGGACGGCGGCTACCGGAACTTCTACAAGTGCCCGGTCCGGGCCTGGCCGTGGTTCGTCTGCTCCGAGGAGCCGGACTACGCGACCTCCCTCGGCTACGTGGACGCCGGCGCGGACGATACGTTCGTGGACGCCGCCGCCGGAAACTACCGCCTCAAGGCGGACTCCGCCTGCGTCGACGCCGGCGACGAGGACTACCTCGAGGTTCTGGGCGAAACCGACCTCGACGGCGCGGCGCGCTGGCGCGGCAAGGCGCCCGACATCGGCTGCTACGAGATCGACGCCGTCGTGCCGTCCGCCGTGACGGCGGTCTCCGCCACGCGCAGCGTCGAGCGCACGGACGTGGAGGTCTCGTGGGAGCGCACCCGCGGCTCCGAGTGGTACGAGCTGCTGCGCGCCGAGACCGAGCGCCTCGCCGACGCCGTGTCGATCGGCCTCGCGACGAACATCGACTCCTCCTTCGTCGACGACACCGCCGCCTACGCGACGAAATACTGGTACTGGGTCGTCCCGCACAGCTCCCTCGGCGACGCCGACGGCGCCGACGACTGGGGCTACTGGAGCACCCCGCTCGCGATCACGACGGCGACGCTCCCGGACGGCAGGGTCGCCACGCCCTACGAGGCCCCGCTCGACGCCGCGGGCGGCCTCCCGCCCTACGCGTGGTCGATCTCCCTCGCG
The DNA here is from genome assembly GCA_017413145.1 of Kiritimatiellia bacterium. Lineage (GTDB taxonomy): Bacteria > Verrucomicrobiota > Kiritimatiellia > RFP12 > UBA3636 > UBA3636. Next base: position 3,617 of record JAFPUX010000206.1, read on the forward strand.
CAATACCAGTTCATCACGAACGACGCGTGCACGTTCTCGATGGACGGCGTGACCGCCGTCCCCTGGGAGGACGAATACTTCGATTCGTCCCCGCACCGCCACAAATGGTTCCTGAAGGCGATGCCCCTGCCGTTCAAGTTCCCGTTCGGAGGCAGCGAATACTCGAACGTCTGGATCCACGCCGACGGCGTCGTGGCGTTCGGCGACACGCATCCCGACTGGGGGAACGATCTCTACGCGACGTCCTGGGAAAACGAGGGGGAGTTCAAGCTGACCGAGGCGCAGTTCCTCGCCGTCCCCGCCATCGCGCCCTACGTCCACGACAGCTACGACGGCATCGGCACGCGCTTCACGGAGGATTCCGCGACCATCGTCTGGCAGGAGTCCTACTGGGGCGGATGGGAAGGATATGTCGTCTGTTCGCTCACGCTCTACCCGAACGGCGAGTTCGACTTCAGATACGGCGATTCCAGCTCCTACACCGCGAACGGCCAGACCTACGGCCGCTACGGCTATTCGACCGGAGACGGCGAGGGCTTCCTCTCGGTGATCGGCGAAGCCCTCGCCGGCGCCCC
>JAFPUX010000207.1 GCA_017413145.1 Kiritimatiellia bacterium
CGGTCGCCGCGCGGCGGACGGTCGCGGCGGAAGCCCCGGCGCTCGCCGCGGTCGCCGCCGCGGTCGCCGTCGCCGGCGGAAAAGCGTTCGGCGCGCTTGCTCAGGTGCGCGGAATGGGACTCGGCGGACTCCTTCGCCCACTGCGGGGAGAAGCTGAGATCCGCGAGGAAGTCGTTCCCGTTGTCGTTTTCGCCGTCGTTCATGTCGGACTCCTCCGCGGCCCGTGCCGGCCGGTTGGGTTGGAAGAACGCCGCCCATTGTAGCGGAACGCGCGCGGAATTGCAAGAAAAACGCGCGGCCGCGCGGTTGAACCCGCGGGCCGGTTTTGGTAGACTCCGTCCCATGCAGGACGAAAGCGCGAAAGACCTCCTCGCGGAGACGCTCCGGGCGCGGTTCGGGCATCCCGGCTTCCGAGCCGGGCAGCGCGAGCCGGTCGAGGCCGTGCTGTCGGGGCGCGACGCCGTCGTCGTGATGCCGACCGGCTCCGGCAAGTCGATCTGCTACCAGCTCGCCGCGTTCCTCCTGCCCGGCACGACGCTCGTCGTCTCGCCCCTCATCGCGCTCATGAAGGACCAGGTCGACGCCCTGGAGCGCCGCGGCCTGCCGGCCACGTTCCTCAACTCCTCGCTCGACGCGGAGGAAATGGACCGCCGCCTCTCGGCGCTCGAGCGCGGCGAATGGAAGCTCGTCTACATCGCGCCGGAGCGCCTCCGCAGCGAGGCGTTCCGCGCCGCGCTCGCGCGCGTCGCCGTGCCGCTGCTCGCCGTCGACGAGGCGCACTGCATCAGCCAGTGGGGGCACGACTTCCGCCCCGACTACCTGCAGCTCGGCGCGCTCGTGAAGGCGCTCGGGCCGGACGTCCGCGTGATGGCCGTCACCGCGACCGCGACACCCGCCGTGCGCGAGGACATCGCGCGCCAGCTCGGCCTCGGCGAGGCGCCGCGCGGCGAGCCGCTCGTGTCCGTGCAGGGCTTCGCGCGCCCCAACCTGCGCCTCTCGGTCGTCCGCTGCGCGACCCACGACGCGAAATTCGCGCACGTCTGCGACCTCGCGGAACGCCGCGGCACGGGCATCGTCTACTGCGCCACGCGCAAACAGGCGAAAACCGTCTACGACCGCCTCCGCGCCGAACCCGACTTGCGCGGGAAGATCACGCCCCTGCTCTACTCCGGCGGGCTCGACGACGCGAGCCGCGCCCGCGCCCAGGAGGAATTCCTCGCCGCGGAACATCCGGTCGTCGTCGCCACGAACGCCTTCGGCATGGGCATCGACCGGCCCGACATCCGCTTCGTCGCGCACTGGGACGTCCCCGGCTCGATCGAGGCCTACTACCAGGAGGTCGGCCGCGCGGGGCGCGACGGCGCGCCCGCCTGGTGCGAGCTGCTCTTCAACTACGCCGACGTCCGCACGCAGCGCTTCTTCATCGAGGGCGCGAACCCGACCGAGTCCGAGGTCCGCGCGGTGCTCTCCGCCGCGCGCGCCGCGTGCGCGGAGGGGCCGGTCGCGCTCTCCGAGGACGCGTGGGCCGAGGCGGCCGGGATGAAGAACCCGATGGCCGCCCGCACCGCGCTCGGCATCCTCGAGC
>JAFPUX010000027.1 GCA_017413145.1 Kiritimatiellia bacterium
CGACGGCTCCAACGACCCGGCGCTGCGCCTCGCCCCGGAGCTGCCGTTCGACCCCGACACGCCGCCGATCCTCTTCGTCCACGGCGACGCGGACGAGCACCCCGCCACGGCGTCCGTCGCGACCTGGGAGCAGCTGCGCCGCATGGGCGTCCAGGGCGCGGTACACACGCTCGCCACGCGCGGCCACTGCTTCTACTTCGCCGCCACCCCGGGAACCGGCTCCTACACCTTCCTCGACCGGGTCTGGGAGTTCCTCTCCGACAAGGGCTTCAACAAGTAGCCCGAAGCGGGAAACCGGCCGACTCGCGCAGAAGCGCGGTGATGCGCGCGGAGACGGTTTCCTCCGGCGCGCGGAGGCGCAGGACGCGGGCGTTGCCCGCCGGATCGGGCGAGAAGGGCGTGGAGAGGTCGGGCGCGACGCGGACGCGCCCCGGCTCGCCGAGCCCGTAGCAGTCGTTCTCGCCGTGGACCGCGAAATCGACGGTGACCGGGTCCCAGCTCGGCCGCGTCATCCCCGGTCCGCAGTAGCGGCGGAACGCCTCGGCGAGCGGATGCGCGCAGTCCGGCGGCAGGCCGGAAAGATCCGTGATGACCGTTTCGCCGCACTCGAACCCGGCGAAGACGATCGGCCCGTCCCACGCGTCGAGGAAGCGGCGCGAAGCGTCGGGCCGCTCGCGGATATTGGTCTCCGCGTAGCCCGCGCACCGCGCGAAGCCGCCCGCCATCGCCCAGACGGCGCGCACCTTGCGGCGGAAGAGCGCGGGATCCTCCGCGAGGACTTCGTCGAGCGTGTTGAAGAAGCCGATCGAGATCACGTCGACGGAGCCGTCCGGCGCCTCCGCGAAGACGCGGCGGTAGAGCTCGCGGGCGGTGCACGCCGTGGCGGGGAGCGCACCCCGCCACGACGCCGCGAGCGCGGCGAGGTAGGGGGACGCGTTGCCGCTCGGCGGCGGCGGGTCGTCCGTCACGCCGACGGGGACGTCCTCCATCCCCCACGCGGCGAGGACCGCCTTCACCGCGGGCGCGGCGAGCGGCGTCTCGACGTTTCACGAGACGCCGCCGTGGCGGAACGCGCCGGCGTGGCGCCGCGCTTCGCCGCAGAGCAGCGCGAGCGCGGCGACGTCGTCGACGTCGTCGCAGAAGTCCGTCTCGAGGACGACGGTCGCGCCCGTGCGGGCGGAGAGGGGCTCGGGCGTCATCGCAGCACCAGGATGGTCGGCGGTTCGCCGAAATGCTCGTAGCAGCCGACGTCGGGCGCGCCGCCGAAGGCGCGCGGCCGGCCCGCGAAGTCGCGGGCGCCGGCCATCCAGCCGCACGGGGCGCCGGCGTTCGTCAGCGGGGACTTCGCGCGGGGCCGCCAGTCGTTCTTCGCGGGGGCCGTGAAGAGGACGCCCTTTCCGTCGCAGTCGTCCGTGATCCGCATGGACGCGCCCGACGGATCGAGCGCGAGGACTTCCGCGACGGCGTTGGTGCTTCCGCCTTCGACGACCGTGTTGGCGATTTGGACCACGGAGGTCAGGAGCGGGTTGTTGTCGACGGGGGACTCGCACCAGTAGAGGCCGGGCGCGCCCTTGTAGCTCCGGCCCCAGGGCCAGCCGTCGGCCTTCGGGAGGTTGTCCCAGAAGACGCAGTTGGTGATCGCGGGAACCGACGAATCGTTCTGGAACCAGGCGAGGCCGCCGACGTTTCGGACGAACGTGCAGTTCGCGAGAGAAGGAATGCTGCCCAGCTTGAACGGGAACTTGTTGTCGACGAAGAGCGTGCTGGTGACCTTGGCGACGGCCGCGTCCGGCGACCGGTAGAAGGAGGGCAGGTTGTTTCCGCTGGACGAAGTGTTGATCGTCGTCGTCGTGTTCGAAACCACGCAACGGTCGACCCAGACGCGGTCGTAGAAGAGCCCCGCGTTCGAGGAATCGAGCACGTTGCCGGCGATCGTGCAACCGACGAGGCGGACGGCGCCGTTCGGGCAGTCGTCGTTGTTGGAGCCGAACGTCGTTCCGGCCAGCCCGCCGCCGTACGATCGGAGCGTCTGGTTCCGGAAGACGCAGTTCGAGACGGTCGTGTGGCCCGTCGCGGCGACGGAGGTCTGGCCCCGGCTGGCGGTCGGTTCGACGTAGCAGGCGTCGAAGACCGAATTCTCGATCCAGAGCGAACCGTAGATCGCGCCGCCCGCGTTCCACAGGTCGGTATGGGACGTTCCGCACCGGACGAACGCGCACCCGTCGACAAGACCGTATCCGGACCGGGCGCCGAAGTCCGCGTGCGTTTCGTCGAAGGCGTAGATCGCGCCGCCGAACCGCGCCGTGCAGTCGACGAAATCGCAGTCGCGGATGGTCGCCGTGTTGACCGCCGCCGAACCGTCGAGCCGGATCGCGCCGCCCTTGTCCGAGCTGCCGTTCTTGAAGGTGACGCCCCGGACGGTGAAGCCGGACGCGGACACCCGGAGCAGGTTGGCGGACGAATCGCCGTCGAGGATCGTCTTCGACGCGCCTTCGCGCGAGACGACCGTCAGGTTCGCCGCGGTGACGCCGATCGCCGACGTCGCCGTGTAGATGCCGCGGTTCACGACGATCGTGTCGCCGTCGGAGGCGCCCTCGATCGCCGCCTTGAGCGCGTCGAAGTTGCCCTCCTGCGCGAAGATCTCGAAGGAGACGGACGCCGGCAGCGACGTCTTGCCCTTGTCGCTTTCGACCACGACCGTGCAGACGTAGTCGCCGTCGGGCAGGTTCGAAAGGACGAACTCGGCCGTCTCGCCGGTCCGGTCGCGGAGGACCGTCACCGGATCGCCGTCGTTCAGGCTGTACGAAACGGAATACTTCGTCGCGGGGTTGCCGTCTTCGTCCGTGCCCATCCCGACGTCCGCGAGCGCGATGGTCGCCGTCCGGCGGAACGTGGAAGCGGACAGCGATCCGATCGTCGGATGGGCGCCCGACACGATCTTGCGGACCTGGAGCGCGTTGAAGAAGGCGTTCGCGACTTCGTAGCGGATCGTGAAAGACTCGGTCGCGCTCTCTGCGATGAAGGTCCCGACCAGCGAGCCGCCGTAGCCGGTGGGGCGGGCGTAGACCGAACCGTCGCCCGGCGCGTAGGCGAAGGTGTTGCCCGGACCGCCGTCGGACGTCTTCTGGGTGGCCAGGATGAACTGGACCAGGTACGTCGCGCCGGGCGTCAGGTTCCGCAGCTGGAGGTCCACGTCCTTGCGCCGCGTATCGTCGTCGATCTTCGACCACCAGCCGTGCGCCAGCAGGTTGGAGTAGGCGACGTCGAGCGTGACGAGCGACGTGCCGTCGAGGTCCCAGTACCACTCGCCCGAAAGGCCGAAGTCGGCGCAACCGGAGACGCCCTGGCGGCCGACGAACGGAACGCCGTTGACCGTGTTCGTGACGGCGGCGCCGCCGTTCGACTGGCACCAGGCGTACGCGAGCGTTCCGTTGGTCGCGATCGAGTCGCCCCGCGCGTCCATCTCAACCGACGTCCAGGAGACGTCCGTCGCGGCGCCGGCGGCGCACGCGAGGAACGCGGCGGCGGCCGCGAAAGCGGATGCGAGTCTGGTTTTCATGTTTCGGATCTCCCCTTCGTCACTCGGCGGGAAGCTCGCGGACCTGGATGGCGTTGAGCGTGGTCCACTGGATGGTGGTCAGGGCGAAGGCCATCGCCTCGGCGTCGGCCGTGAAGACGCCGACGAGCGAGCCGCCCCGCGGCCAGCCCTCGCCGCCGGATTGGGCGCGGGCACCGTTCGGCGCGGTCGCGGACGCCCCGTCGGACTTGCCGTGAAGGACGAGCTGGACGAGGTACGTGCGCCCCTTCTCGAGCCCTTTGAGTGTAAGCACGCGCTTGCCGGCTTCGCCGACCCAGTGGTTCCGGAGCAGGCTGTCGTAGTCGTCCAGGCCTTCGTCGATCTGGCGGTACATGCCCGTGTCGACGCGGAACGGAACGCTGCCGGCGACGTCGTCGAGGTTCACCTCGCCGAGACCCCGGAACGGGACCGTGTTGACGGTGTAGTCGCCCTTGGCGTACGCGTAGACGAGCGTCCCGTCCGTCCGGATCGTGTCGCCGCTCTCGCTCATCGGCTCCGCGGTCCAGCCGATCGCGGCCGAAACCGCGGCCGGCTTGGCCGCCACCTTCTTCTCGGCCAGCTTCTCGCCCGGCTTCTCGGCCTTCTTCCCGGCGGCCGCGGGCGCAGGCGCGGGCCGGGGCGCCGGCGCCTTCTTCGCGGCGGCGCCCGGCGCGGCGGGCAGCGGCTTGAAGACCGGCTTCTCCGTCGGCAGCTTGCCGGCGTCGAGTCGGGCCATCGCCTCCTTGAGCGCGGGGACGAGGACCTCCTTGTAGGCCTTGGGCGAGGGATGGAGGCAGTGCCCGAAGCCGTCGAGGTTCTTCTCGGAGTACATCTCCCCCTTGCAGGAGCCGTCCGCGTTCACGAGCTGCTCGCGGACGTCGACCCAGAACACCCGCTTGTTGTCGGCGAAGCCGACGATGATCGCGTTCACCGCCTCGTTGTTCGCGCGGCGGACCGCGCCCTGCGGGTTGGTCGTCATCTGGTACGGCAGGATCGGCATCAGGAACACCTTCGACTCCGGATGCTTGGCGAGGATGCGGTCGAGGATCATGCGGATGGCCGCGGCGATCTCCTCCGGCTTGTCGCAGGGCGTCTTCTGGAACGAGTTGTTCGTGCCGATGAGGACGTTGAAGTACTTCGCCGTGTAGCCGTCCAGCGCCCCGTTGTCGAGCCGCCACAGGAGGTTCTCGGTGCGGTCGCCGCCGATGCCCATGTTGAAGACGCGGCCCCAGCCCGTGCCGAGGCTGTCCAGCGCCTCCCGCGCCATCCAGTTCCAGTTGTCCGTGATGGAGTCGCCGAACAGGACGAGGTCGTAGCCGTTCGCGCCGTGCGCCTGGATCTCGGCGAGATCCTCGCGGAAGAGGTTCCACTGGTGCGCGTGGCTCTCGGGCCGCGGCTCGGGGATGCACGGGCCGCGCGGCGCGGAGGGTTCGTCCGCGGCGAGGACGGCGAGCGGCGCGAGCGCGAGGAGCGCGGCGGCCAGTTGTTTGCGGAGATCCGTTTTCATCGATCGTGTCCTTCCATTTCCGGAGGGTCCCGCGGGGCAGGAGACCCCTGTCCGCGCACCACGAGGCCAAATAGTAGAGAATTCCGGGCGGCGGTGAAAGGGACGGATCGACCAAAAACAGGTAAAAACAGATTCCTACTTGACCATGATCAACGTGCCGACGACCGGGCCGAACATGTATTTCGCGTCGCTTTTCGCGGTGAGGCTCCAGCTTCCCGAACCGGGCGGAACGTCGCCCTCGAACGCCAGCCGGGGCGCGCCGTCCACGCGACTGGCCGTGAACGCCGTGACCGCGGGGCTGTGCGAGTACGTCGCCAGGTTCTCCGGGTCCGTGATCGTGAACGTCGCGCCGGGCGCGAACGCGAGGCCGGCGGGGAAATCCGCGTACCGGCCCGCGAACAGCTCCCCGCACGAAGCGCGCAGGGAGTTCGTCACCGTGACCGCGATGTTGGTGGCCCCCGCCGGGTCCGTCACGGCGCCCGCACCCGCGAACGAGGAGAGCAGGATCGGGTTGGCGTCCGGCAGCCGCAGCGTCGCGCCGTACTCCACGCGCACGGGCGTTCCGGGCCGCACGACGCCGTCCGTCTCCGCGAAGAGCGTTCCCGACTCCACCGCGATGCCGCCCGTGAGCGTGTTGGTGGCGTAGAGATGAAGCGGGTTTGACCCGCGCTTCACCAACTCGCCGCCCAGCCCCGCGTTGTCGGAGAGCGCGAGCGCGCATTCGAAGCGCGTGGCGCGGTCGGGACTCTCCACGTACGCCTTCGCGCCGTCGCCGTAGTTGCACCCGCGCGAGGTGACGACGACCCGCGAATGCTTCTTCGTTTCGTAATCGTATTCGGCGTAGGCGCTCGCGCCCCACCCCGTCGCGTCCTCGAACACGATGCGCGCGGGACCGACGTAGTCCGCCGTCGTGTAATCCACTTCGGTCGGCAGCGTGACGGACGCCACGCCCTTCCCGCACGGCGACTCGAACGAAAACGGCATATGGCTCACGGGGTTGTTTCCGGAGAATTCCGACGTGTCGATGACGAGGCCTTTCTTCCAGACGACGAAATGGCTGGGATTGCCTTTGTAGAAGTCCGCATGAGTCGGCCCAACCCCCGTCCAGTCGCTCGACATCGTCGGCATCAGCGTTCCGCCGTCGGCGTTGACGGTGATGAGCGAAGCCGCGCCGGCAGCCCGGTGCTTGAAGAAACGCGCGGCCTTTACCGTCGCGCCGTCCTTCACGTTGAAGACATTGGTCGAGATCGTTCCGCCGCCGCCGCCAAACCGAAGCGTCTCGGTCGTGAGCAGCGTCCCGTCGCCCGACACCGTGACGTCGGAACAGCCACCGTAGTCGCCAAGATAAAAACGCTGGGTCTGTCCGCCTTGCGTGACGCACGTGTCGTTCGTGCCGCCGGCCAGGTGGAACACGGCCGTGCCGGCGCGACCGGCGCTCAGGCTCCCGTTGTCCAGCTTGAACAACCCGCCCGTCTGGATGAAGCTGCCGAAGCTATCGGCATAGTACGCGACATGGACCGTATTGCTCACGTGCGCTTCGCCGCCCGACATGGCCCAATGCCCGATACTCGGAATGGTAGTACCCGTACCGATTTGGACCTCCCTGCCCACGCCAAGGATGCCGCCCGTCTGATGGAACACGCCATGGCTGTCGAGGCCGACGCGAACCCAGTTGAGAAGCGTGTGCCCGTCGCCGATCAGCGACCGGCTTCCTCCTTTCAAGATGAAACCATCCCTGAACACGCGCGACGCCGGACTGCTCATTTCCATGAGACCTTGGTCGACTTGCGCACTGCGGGCGAGGTCGACATCGCCGTTCAAGAACAGCAAGCCCGGTCCTCTCTTGCGGAACAAGATGTCCGACGTACCCGTCGAGCCGCCGGTCAAGGTTCCATTGAGACGCAATGCGTTCGACTTGGTGGTTTCGACGTAGAGGGCGCCTTCCTCGATCACCACGTTGCCGGCGTACTCCGTCGTCGTCGTCCTCAGCACAACCTTGCCGGCGCCCTTCTTCACGACCCGCCCGTAGCCGTCAATCGCCGCTTCGACCAGATACTCTTCGTTCGCGTCGGCCGAGACGACGAAGTCCGTGCCGTCCGCGACCGCGCTGCCGGCCCGCGCCGGGAGCGGGGCGAACAACGTGCTCGACGCGACGGTCGCCGCGAGGACGGCGGCGGCGCTTCTCCTTGCGATGCATTTCATGGGGAGTCTCCTGGCTGGGTCGGGTTTCCTTTCGTCCGCGCGGACGATGTTCGCTCCGGACGCCCCCGATTCTACGCCCGCCCGCCCGCGGGCGGGTAGGTTCAAGACGGGCAAAATCGGGTAAAATAGAAAGCCCGCTCCGCCGAGATGAATCCGGTTTCGTTTATCCGACGGCGATACGCGCGTGGAACGCGCGGCCGGCGCGGATGGGCACCGTCAAGTAGGCGTAGAGGAATCCCGCGATCGGCGAGAAGGTGCGTTCGCCGCGGTCGGTCTTCGCGAGTTCGAACGGCAGGTCGGATTCGACCGTGACGACCGCGTCGCCCCGCCGAATCCGGACGCGCCCGTCCGCGAGTTCGACGCGGTCGGCGGCCGTCGCGACGAGCGGGAGCACGAAGCGGGCGTCCGCGTCGCATTTGCCGCCGATCGAAAACGAGTTCCCGTCCACGCGCGAAACCAGTTCGTAGGCCGCGCAGCGCATCCCGTCGCGTCCCGTCAGACGGCCGCGCGCGCGGCACTCGACGGCGCCCGCGGCGGACGTCGCCGCCATCTCGGCGTCCACGTCCCGGGCCGAGCTCGACGAATCGTCCGCCTCGATGCGCGGCGTCATCGAAAGCACCGTCCGCTCGTGGCGGAGGTCCTGCAGGTTCCGGGCCTCGACGATCGCGTAGTCCGCCATCGTGCCGACGACGAGCGGCCCGACGGCCTCGTGCCAGACCAGCGACGGCCCGCCGCCGGAAACCCGAAGCCCGAACATGCCCTGCGCGAAGGAATCCCCGCCCGCGAACGTGACGCGCCACGGCCCGACGGCGGCGAGCGCCACGCCGATCGAAGGGAACGGCTTGAGACCGTAGGCCGTCTCGCGCGGCAGCGGCGCGTCGGCGCCGCGCCCGGGGAGTGAATCGTCCAGGAGGACGTCGACGACGGACTTCGCGCGCGTGAACGAATGGTGGACGCACGCCGGCTCGCCGGCCGCGTCGTACTGCACGCCGCCCGCGAGCAGGCCGGCGGCGTTCGTGCAGCGCTCGTACAGGGCGAGGTGGAGCCCCATCGCCTTGACGGCCCAGGGCACGCCCGCCTTGGCGAGGGCGCCCAGAATCGGCAGGAGGCCGTCCGACGTGCGGCTGCCGTAGTACGTCCACTTCGCGCTCCGGCTCCCGAAGGAGTCGTCCACGCCGCCGTCCGGGAGGAGGAATTCGGCGTGCGCGGCCGCCGAGGCGAGGACGGCGTCCTTCATCCGCCCGTCGCCGCAGAGCTCGGCGTAGGCGAGCAGCGACGGCAGCGTCTCCTCGAGATTGTAGCCGAGGTCGACGTAGGCGTGCCCGCGCGGCGAGCGCCGCGACATCGGCGCGCCTTCGCCCGCGAGAAGCCCGTCCGGCAGGAACGACTTCATCACGCGGTCGGCCATCGACCGGGCCCGCGCCGTTTTGTCGGCGTCGTCCAGCAAGCGACCGGCGAGCGCCATGGCCTCGCAGAAGGACGCCGGATAGTTCACGTTGGTGGACTCCACGAACGTTTCGTCGAACCGCTCGACGACGAAGTCCGTGTCCCGCCGGAAGAACGCGCGCCAGCGCTCCTGCAGCTCCCGCGGCAGCCGGTCGCCGAAACGGAGGAGCGTTTTGCCGAGGGCGATCTGCGCGAACACGGTGATGGCCCACCACTGGCTCTGGAAGTCGTTGTAGAGGCCGCCGTCCTCCCGGCGCATCGCGGCCTCCGTCCAGTCGACGGCCCGCTCCGCCGCCCGGAGGTACTTCGCGTCCCCCGTGCGCGTCCAGCGGTAGGCCAGCGGGTAGGCCAGGTCGCCGACGCGCCCGTGCAGGACGCCGCACGCGGGGCACGCGATGGCGCCGTCGAGCATCCGGTCGCCCGTCCCCGCGATCTGCCGCGCGAGGAGGGCGTCGCACCACCGGGCGACGAGGCCCTCGGCGGCATCCCGGCTCCAGGACGCCGCCGCGGACGGCGACCCGGAGGACGGAGAGGAACTCAAATCAGCCATTCGGATATCCTTTCACGCATGACGGCGAAAACCTAGCATCCTCGCCGTTTTTCTGTCAAGATGCAACTTTTCTGAATTTCGGCGTGGCGGGGTGGCCACCCCGCCACGCAAATCCTGCAGCGGACGCGGCATCCGCCGCGCCCGCCGCAGGGCGTTGTTCCGCCACACCCCGCGAGGCTCGTTTTTCCGCGAATCTCCACTTCCGGAGAAGCGAAAGCCGTCAAAATCATGCACGGTGAAATCGAATTGCAATGCCCGTGAAACCCTCTTCTCCGACCGTGGTGCGGAAAGCGGTCGTGGTGGGGCGAGGCGTCCCTGCTGAGCCGCCGAGGACCCAGAAGTACATGGCCTTTTTCTGCAAAAATGAAAAACAGAATAGCCCAAGAATGCAAAATCATCTTGCCCAAAAATGCAAAATACATTATTCTCCCTCCCGCACGGAACGAATGGGATACACAAGATGGACTACATCCCCCGCGTAGTGGACTCGGAACTCGATTTGCGGCTCCGCGCCGTCGGCGCCACGGTCATCGTGGGTCCGAAGTGGTGCGGCAAGACGACGACGGCCAAGCAGAAGGCGAAGAGCGTTCTGGAACTCCAGGATCCTGACCTGCAGGAAGGGTACCTGAAGCTTGCCGCGACGAAGCCGTCGATGCTGCTGGAAGGCGACAATCCGCGGCTGATCGACGAATGGCAGCTCGCGCCGGCGCTGTGGGACGCCATCCGCGTGTCGGTCGACCGCCGCCGCGAACGCGGGCTGTACCTGCTCACCGGTTCCGTCGCCGTCGACGACCGGATCGTCAAGCATTCGGGGACGGGGCGAATCTCGCGGCTCCCGATGGACACGATGAGCCTCTGGGAATCCGGTGAATCAACCGGCGACGTTTCCCTCTCGTCCCTGTTCGACGATCCCGGCGCGGACGTGTCCGGCGGTCGCGGGAAGCTCCAAGTCGAGGAACTGGTCTTCGCCGCGTGCCGCGGCGGATGGCCTTCCTCGCTCGACGCACCCGGCGACGACGCCAAGCTCTTCGTCGCGAACGACTACGTCGCCAACGTCGCGGAGGTCGACATCTCGAAGGTCGACGACGTGCGCCGCGACCCCGCCCTCGCCGCCGCCATCCTGAAATCCTACGCGCGCAACGTCTCCACGCTCGCGACGAAGGCCAGCATCCGCAAGGACGTCCTGTCCGTCCGCGACGTCTCCCCGCCAACGCTCGATTCCTACCTCGCCGCGCTGAAGAAGCTCTTCGTGGTGCAGGACGTTCCGGCGTGGTGCCCGGCGATCCGGAGCGCGACAGACGTGCGCGCGTCGTGGAAGCGCGGCTTCTGCGACCCCTCCGTGGCGGTCGCCGCCCTCGGCGTCGGACCCGCCTGGTTCCGTCACGACTTCAAGACCTTCGGATTCGTGTTCGAGTCGCTCGTCCTGCGCGACCTGCGCGTCTATTCCCGGCCCCTCGGCGGCGCGCTCTCCTACTACCGCGACCGCTACGGGCTCGAGGCCGACGCCGTCCTCCACCTCAAGGACGGCCGCTACGCGCTCGTCGAAGTCAAGTTGGGAAGCAACGAGATCGAGGACGGCGCGAAGCACCTGCTGGAAATCCGGCGTCTGGTCGACGAACACAACAAGACGGAACGGCAATGCCCCCTCCGCCGCCCCGACCTGCTCCTGGTCGTGACCGGCGGCGCGCAGGCCTACACGCGCCCCGACGGCGTCCACGTCGTCCCGGTCTCCGCGCTCCGGCCGTAGAGGCTCACCGCAAGCCCTGCCGTGGCGGGGTGCAGACCCCGCCACGCAAGTCATGCGGAAACGACGAACGTCGCGGAAAACGACGAATGCCGCCCGCGACGGAGTCGCGCGGCGGCATTCTCGGAGTCGTGCGCTACCGGAGGAACTCCTCCGCGTCGTCGCCGTAGTAGAACAGATGCGTCGAGTGGAGGTCGGCGTCGAACGAGAACACGTCCGCGTCGCGGGCGACCACGCGGCGGCCGACCAGGTCGACGACGGTCGCCTTGCGCGGAAGGCGGACGGTCTTCGCGCCCGCCGTGCGCGCATGCAACGTGAACAGCGCGTCGTTCGCCTCGACCGGGTCGTCCGAGTCGCACCAGACGTGCACGCCGGCCTTCGCGGCGAGCGACCGGATGAAGGGGATGTCGAGCTGCCAAGCGCCCGAGAAGTACGACGGCGAGCCGTCGACGTTCGAGACCGTCAGCCCCGGCTTGCCGTTCGCGTAGACGCCCAGCACCTCGTCGGCCGCGACCGGGGCGAACGCCTGCGCGACCTGCGCGTCCGGCATGCCCATCCAGCGGCCGTCGCCCTCCATCTTCACGCCGGCCGCGGTCGGCTCCGCGATGCGCTCGAACTCGATGCCCGTGAGGGCCTTCATGTCCGCGAGCGAATTCGCCTTGCTCCAGCCGGGCGCGTAGAGCCAGAGGATCGTCGCGCCGCGCGCGCGGATGCGCTCCACCGCCGCGAGGGTGGCGTCGTCGAAGGTCAGCTGGTTCAGGAAGACGTACAGCTTGTAGTCGCCGGCGTGGTTGCCGAGGTCTTCCGCCAGCAGGAAGTCGACCGGAACTCCGGAGCGCGCGAACTTCGTGTGCAGGGCGCCGAAGATCTCGCCGTTGTAGACCGCGAGCCTCTCCTCGGCGCGCTTCACGGTGCCGTCTGGCTCGTAGTCCTGCGTCCAGCGGCCCGTTCGGGCAAACGCGCGCCTGTTGAGCGACGGCGTCGACACGATCGACTTTTCGCTCGCGACGAGCGCCACCTCGGCGTGGCGGCCGACCTTGCGCGCGAGGCAGAAGCGCATCGCGTCGAGCACGTCGCGCCCGACCTTCGCGCATTCGGGGGAATCGCAGTCGACGCCCGTCCCGAGCGCGTAGAAGTACGGCCAGCTGCCGCGGCACATCACGACGGACGCGTCGCGCAGCAGCACCGCGGCGGTCTGGGCGGGGGTCAGCGTCTGCTTGAAGCCGTAGAAGTTCGGCCAGATGCGGTTGTGCGTGCGCGTGTCGTCCTCGTTGACGGTCAGGATGCCGGCGGCGTTCAGCGTGGCGGACGGCTTCATGTCGCCGCAGGTGTCACCGAGCCGGCGCTCGCCGTAGCTCTGGGGCGACATGAGGAAGTCGATCCGCCCGTCGTTTTCGTCCAGGAGAGTCTGTAGGGCGAAGTGCCCGCGCCACTGGTCGAACCCGCTCGCGTTCAGGTAGAACGTGTAGCCGTAGTAGGTCCCCACGAGCTTGGTGCGCCCGAGCGACCGCAGCACGTCCTTCGCGTGCCCGCACGCCTCCAGCGCGTCCTTCGCGATGATCCACGAGTTGTAGTCCATGTAGGCGA
>JAFPUX010000002.1 GCA_017413145.1 Kiritimatiellia bacterium
CTTCCAGCCGCCCGCGCAGCGGCTGCGGGAAGAGGCTCGGTTCGGCGTCGTCCAGCAGGAGCGTGGCGGGGTGCGGGTCGCGCAGGCCGGTCGCCGCGCGGAACGCCGGCGCGAGCCGGCGGTACTGCATGAGCGAGACGTAGTGCTTGAGGAGCCACGGCGCGCGGTCGCCGATCCAGCCGCGCAGGCCGGGCTTGCGCCCGACGATCTCGCCCGCCTCCGTGCGGATCAGCGAACTGTCCACGCCGGCTTCGGCGTCCAGGAGCAGCGATCCGCAGCGGATTTTCTCCGCGACGCGCCCGCGGCCGCGGGCGGCCTGGTAGGCTTCGACGATGTCTTTGATGTCTGGCATCGGGTTGATCGACGAGCGGCAGAGCCGGCGGATCGGCGCGCCGGAGCGGCGGCGTTCGCCGGGGGCGGGCGGTGGCGCGAAGCCGCGGGCGGCCGCATCGCGGACGGCGGCGAACCAGCGGGTCCAGGCGTGTTCGCGGCGGCGGCGGAACGCCGCGCGGCGGGCCTCGGCCCGCGGCGCGAGCCACGGCGGAGGGGCGGGGCGCTCCGCGCAGGCGGCGCGGTTGCGCTCCATCGCCTCGCGGCAGATGGCCTCCTGCACGTGCTTGAACTGGTTGACGAGCGCCATGTAGCGGCGGTCGTAGCCGTGGAAGCAGGACGCGGGATCGGGATTGTCCGACAGGGCGCGAACGCCCTCGATGAAGGCCTGCTTCGCGTCCGCGAGGCGCTTTTCGTCCCAGTAACGGCCCTTGCGGCGGAAGAGGTCGTAGCGCTTCTGGAAGAAGGCGGCCGCCTCGCGGATGAACCCGTCGGCGCCGTGGTCGATCCAGTTGATCAGCGCGATCGTGAGCCCGCCGTCGGTGTAGCCTTGCGCGCGCATCATGCGGTCGACGGCCTGGACGCCTTCGAAAACACCGGTACTGGGCATGGCGGGAAGCTGGGAAGGAAGGGGGAGGCGGGGAACGGGGCGCGGAAGGCGGAAACTGTGGAAAGGGGAGGGGAAAACGAGGGGCGGAAAAGATGAAGCCGCGAAGCGGCAATTTACCCATTTCAAGCCGCGAAGCGGCAATTTACCCATTGAAAGGGGAGGAGGGAACAGCGCGCAGGAAGCAGGGACGCCGATGGTGAATGAACCCTTCGGAGCGGGAGTCTGGCACAAAGAGCCGCAGGCGTCAAGAAAAATTTATTACGGACGGCATAACTAATTTACAGGCATATCAAGACCATTCGATTTCGCAGATTTCATGGACGGTGGATGCCTGCGGCTTTGTCCGCCGGATGCGGGGAGTTCGGTCTGCGGTTGCGCACGCGGGGCTGTTGGCGACTGGTCTGCGGTTGCGCACGCGGGGCTGTTGGCGACCGGACTGCGGCTTCGTGCGCGGGATAGTTGGCGGCTGGCCTGCGGCTTCGTGCGCGGGGTGTTTGGCGACCGGCCGGCGGCTTCGCGCGCCAACCTTTTGCTTCGTATCGGGATTTGGTAGGATGAACCCCGATGAAGTCCGCGCCGTCCGCCGAACCCCGCCACGACGAAGCCCGTCCCGCCGCTCCCGCGACGGCGGGGCTCGGCGCGTCGGTCAAGGCGGCGATCCTCGCCGACCCGGAGGACGGCGCGCGGC
>JAFPUX010000208.1 GCA_017413145.1 Kiritimatiellia bacterium
CTGCGTCGCCGGCGTCGCGCTCACGCGCTTCCTGCCGTTCCTGCTGTTCCGGCCGGGACGCCCCACGCCGCCCTTCGTCGCCTACCTCGGCAAATGGCTCGGCCCGGCCGTCTTCGGGCTCCTCGTGGTCTACTGCTTCCGCGGCGCCGTCACGACCGGCGACCGGCTCCTGCCGATGCTTCTCGCCACCGCCGCGACGATGGCCCTCCAGGTCCGCTTCCGCCAGATGATGCTCTCGATGGCCGCCGGCACCGCGCTCTATATGGTGCTCGTCCGGCTGCTCGCGTAGCGCGCCCCGCCCGCCATGCGTTTTGCATGCCCGCAAACGTTCTGCTAGAATCCGCGCCATGACACCCGAACAGCGCGGCGAGAAGGCCGCACAACTGAAGAAATCCGGATCCGCCGACTGCTGCCAGTCGGTGCTGCTCGCCTGCGCCGACGTTCCCGGCAAGGTCCTCTGCGAATGCTCCGAGTGCTGCCGCAACGCGATGCTCGCGGCGGAGGATACGCTGGCGTGAAATCCTTCTCCAAGACCTTCTCCGAACTCTCGCGCGACGAACTTTACGCGATCCTGCGCGTCCGCGCGGAAGTGTTCGTCGTGGGGCAGCGCTGCTTCTACCTCGACCCGGACGGCGTCGACCAAATCGCGGTCCACGTCGGTCTCGTCGATGCGGACGGTGCGCTTGCGGCCTACGCCCGTGTCTATCCCGAGGAGGACGCGCCGGGCGTCTGGCGCATCGGACGCGTTCTGGCCGTGCATCGCGGCGAGGGGCTCGGCCGCTGCGTGATGGAGCTTGCGGAGGATGCCGCCCGCGCCCGCGGCGCGACGCTCCTGCGGATGGATTCCCAGCGCCAGGCCGCCGGCTTCTACGCGAAACTCGGCTGGCACGAAACCGGCCCCGACTTCGACGAGGCCGGCATCCCGCACGTGCGGATGGAGAAGCCGCTCCGATGAAACTTCCGACTATCCGCGGCTGGCGGCACCTCTGCGACGTGGTGGACGAGATCGGCTTCCTGCCGTTCCAGGAGGCCGGCGTCGACGGGTTCTCGGTGCAGGGCATGACGAACCCGGAGCGCTGGGAATGGAGCGGGCCGGGCAACCCCTGGTGGTGGCGGCTGCATCTTCCGAACACGGGTCGGCTCGTCTACGGGAAGTTTTTCAAGGGACATCTCGGCTTCATCTCCAAGGAGTGGTGGCCCCGCTTCGCCAACATCCGCCGCCACGCCCCGCCTCCGCCCGAGGATACGGACACGGTCCTCGACCTCTTCCGCGACGGCCGGCAGGTCTCGACCCTGCAGGTTCGCGCCGCCCTTGGCATGGAGCGGATGCCCAAGCCCGTGGACGACGCCCTCTGCGAGCTCATGATGCACGGACGGCTCGTCCTCTCGTCGTTCCGCCAGAGGCGCAACAAGCGCGGCGAAGGCTACGGATGGCCGGTCGCCTACTACCGGACGCCGGCGGCCGCGCTGGGCGCCGTAGACCGGCTCCCGCGCGAATCCCCGGCAACCTCCCTCGCCAGGATGACGGACCGCGTCCTCGAGTTCTTCCCGGAAGCCGACCGGTCCGACGTGGAGAAGCTGCTGTCGTTCGCCGGCAAATGACCCCCTTCGCCGCCATCGACTTCGAGACCGCCGGCTACGACCCGGCGAGCGAAAAGCAGGACTACGGATTGTGCGGGGAGCTGCTGTAGCGATTGCGGCGGGATTCCGCTTCTGGTAGACTGCCCGGCAACGAAAGGACACGCCATGAGCAATCCCGTCATCGAAGCCATGAAGTCGCGGCGCAGCTGCCGCAAGTTCAAGCCCGGCCGCGTCGTCTGGGCGCAGGAGGCGGACCGATGAAGCACAAGGTCAAAGTCACCGTCATCTTCAAAATCGAGCGCATCGACGGGGAATGATGCCGTGACCGACTCCCCCTTCCGCCCGATGCGGCGGTTCAAGCAGCAACTATCCGACGAGGAGGCGCTCGTCGTCCTGCGCGCCGCGAGGCGCGGCGTCCTCTCGGTGACGGGCGACGGCGGCCGCCCCTACGGCATTCCGCTCAACCCGTTCTGGGACGACGAGACCGGACGCCTCTACTTCCACGGCGCCCGCGAGGGCCACAAGATCGACGCCCTCCGCCGCGATTCACGCGCCTGCTTCACCGTCATCGACGAAGGCGTCCGCGACGAAGGCGGCTGGGCGCTCACCTTCCGCAGCGTCGTGGTTTTCGGCCGTGTCGAGTTCATCGAGGATCAGGCCGAGGCCATCGAGATCTGTCGCCGCCTCGCCCGCCGCTTCAACCCGAGCGACGCCGACATCGAGGAGGAGATCCGCCGTGCCGGCGCGCACGTCCTCGTCTTCGCCCTCGTCCCCGAACACATCACCGGCAAGCGCGTCCACGAGGCGTAGCCGCTCGCGTGGCGGGGTCCGCACCCGGCCACGGACGCGGAGGCGACGCCGGGCGGAGCATCAGCAGGCGGGCGGAGTTCACGATGACGAAGACGGAGCCGGCGTTGTGGACGAGCGCGCCGGCGACGGTTCCGAGGAGGCCCGCTGCGGCGAGTACGACGGCGAGGAAGTTGAGCGCCATCGAGAAGGACAGGTTGAAGAGGATCGTGCGGCGCGTCCGGCGCGCGAGGCGGAAGAGGTGCGGCAGGCCCGCGAGGCCGCCCCGGACGAGCGCCGCGTCCGCCGAGGAGGCCGC
>JAFPUX010000209.1 GCA_017413145.1 Kiritimatiellia bacterium
CGGCGACCGCCCGGTCGCCGGCAGCCTCGAAAACCGCTGGTATCGCATCCGCGTCCGCTCCGACGGCGCGATCCTCTCGATCTTCGACAAGGACCTCGGCCGCGAACTGCTCGCCGCGCCCGCGAACGAACTCTTCTACACGCGCGACCGCTACGCCACGTGGAGCGACCCCTCCACGCTCCGCGCCCGCCGCATCGTTTCCTCGGTGCGCCTCGCCGACGACCGCAAGGCGATCCTGGTCGAGAACGTCATTAAGGGCGCCGCGGACCTCGTCGAGGGCGAGCGCCAGAAGCGCTTCGGCCACTACGCCTTCCCATTCGCGCTGGAACGCCCGCGCTTCGCCGCGCAGCTGAACGGCCCCGTCGTCGATCCCTTCCGCGACGTCCTGCCGCACGTCGCCAACTCCTGGTGCTGCATCCGCGACTGGTGCGCGGTCGAGGACGGCGCCTGCGGCGTCGCGCTCGTCCAGCCCGACACCTGGGCGATGGAGTTCGGGCGGCAACACGGCGCCGGGGCCTACGCGCGCGAAACGGCGCCGGCCTCCGCCGCGATGTGGAGCTTCGCCTTCTCCGACGGCCTCCGCTGGCACTGGTCCGGACCGCCGTCCTTCCGGTTCCGCTACGTCATCACGTCCTACGCCGGCACGTGGCGTGACGCGGACCTGCCCGCCTTCGCCGCGCGCGAAACCGGCGCGCTCGCGGCCGACCCGGAGATCGCGCGCCGCGTCTCGTGCGACGCGCCGGGCGTCGAACTCGTCGCGCTCAAACCGGCCGACGACGGCCGCGGCTTCGTCGCGCGCTTCCGCGAAACGCACGGCCGCGCCGTCCGCGCCGCGGTCCGCCAGGACCTCGTCCCCGGTGCGCGGCCCGTCCTCTGCGACCTCCTCGAACGCCCCCTCCGCGAACTGCCCGGCGGCGCGCTCGACCTCGAGCCCTTCGCCTTCGCGACCGTCCGCTTCCAGTCCCACATGACATTCCCATGAACCGATCCCCCCTCTGGCTCGCGCGTCGCGAGCGCCTCATGAAATGGTGGGCCGAAGCCCGCTTCGGCCTCTTCTACCACTACGGCCTCTTCACCGGCGGCGGATACTCCATCCGCGACGGAGCCGACGTCCACGGCGAGCCGCTGACGTATCCGACCGCGGAGGCGTTCGACGCCGCGACGCCCGATCCGGAGGTCGTCGCCGCGAACCTCTGCGACGCCGCCGCGAACTGTGGCGCGCGCTACGTCATCCTCACGGCGCTGCACGGCGGCGAGGCGATGTGCGTGCTCTTCCCGACGCGAAACCCGGCCTACAACTACAAGACGAAGAAGGACTACGTCGGCGCGTTCCTCGACGCGGCGCACGCGCGCGGCCTCAAGGCCGAGCTCTACGTCCCGCTGGGCGTCGGCGCGTGGGACGTGGTCGATCCGCCGATGGTGGCGGAGGGCGCGCGCGACCTGCCCGGCTACTTCGCCGCGCTCCGCGACCTGTTCCGCGAGATGCGCGAACGCTACGGCGACCGCATCGACGGCTTCTGGTTCGACGGCGGCCAGGAGGGCCCGGAGCGCGCGGCGTTCCCCGCCTTCGTCCGGTCCCTCTGGCCCGACGCGGTCCTCACCAGCAACGGCGACGGCGAGCTCTGGGTCGACGAGTACGACGTCGGCACGAGCGAGGAGTACGAGGAGGAGCCCTCCCCGCCCTGGAACCGCTGGAGCGCCTACCGCCGCAACGGCCGCTGGGGCTCCACGCCGCCGCGCCGCGACTTCAACGAGGACATCCCGCACGTCGGGAAGAACTTCAAATGGTGGTGGTGCGGCGAAGGCTCGACCGAGGAGCGCTACACAAGCGACCGCTTCTTCCTCCTGCGCCAGTTCGTGGCCTGCGTCGGCCAGCGCGGCATGTGGAACTTCGCGCCCGGCATCGGGCCGTGCGCCGACGGCACGATGCCCGCCGAGATCCAGCCGTCGCTCGACGCCATCCGCGACTTCCTCGCGTGGGGCTCCGAAGCCGTGTTCGGGACGCAGGGCGGCGAGCGCTCGGTCCTCACGCCCGGCTACTTCGACCACCACAACAGCATCGGCTGGGCGGGCGTCTCGCGTCCGTTCGGCCGCGAGGACAAGCTCTACGCGATGGTCGCGCAGGCGCCGACCAAGGGCTTCGCGCTCTTCGAGACGGACGGCTTCGTCCCGAAGAAGATCAGCGACCTGCGCACCGGCGCCGAGCTGCCGTTCCAAATGTGGGGTTCCGGCCCCTACCTCGAAGGCGTCGACTGGGGCGACGTGGACCGCTATGGCGTGAAGGTCCTCGTGTTCGAATTCTGACCGGGGCCGGCGCGTCGGACGTGCGGCCGTCCCGGCCCGCGCTCACGGCAGGTCGACGGGCCGGCCCTCCCATTCGGGATCGGGGAGGACGCCGAGCGCGCGGACGACGGTGGGCGCAAGGTCGAGGATGCTCGTCCCGGAAATCGCGCGGGAGGGGAAGCGGCGGTTCCAGAAGAAGACCGGGATCGTCATGTCCTCGGCCGAGTCGCTGCCGTGGGTGCGGTCGTGGCCGCCGTGGTCCGCCGTGACGACGACGAGCGTGTCGTCGCCCGCGGCCTCGCACACGGCGCGGACGCAGTCCAGGCTGCCGCGGACCGCGCGCAGGTATTCCTCCCCCATCCAGCCGGAACCGTGCCCGGCCGCGTCCGTCCAGCCCAGATACAGGAAGGCGAAGTCCGGACCGCCCGCCGCCAGGTCGTCGACGCAGGCCTTCGCGACCCTGCGGTTGGCCTCCTCGTAGCCGTGGACATGGCCGGAAACGAAGACGGCGGAAGCGAGGGCGTCGGGGCGGGAAAGGTCCCGCAGCTCCTCCCAGTCGTAGTAGAAGGAGCAGGCCTTGCCCGCCGCGCGCAGCGTTTCGCAGAGGCCGCGCACCGGACGGACCTGCGGGACGTAGGTGTTCGTCAGGATGCCGTGCCGTCCGGGGGCGACGGAGTGGAACAGCGACATGTGGCAGGGCAGCGTCACGGACGGCATGACGGTGCGGGCCGCGAGGTCGTGGACGCTGCGGGCCAGCAGCGTTTCCGTGAAATCGTGCCCGCAGGCGGGAAGTGCATCGGGGCGGAGGCCGTCGATCAGGACCAGAATGACGTTCTTCATTGTGCGGATTCGATCGGAACGGGGGCGGGACGCGCGCGATCGGGCTACTTGATCAAAAGGACCGTGCCCGGCGTAGCCTCGCGCCACTGGACGACGTAGTAGGGCCGTCCGACGCAGCCTTCGGTCGAGAGGCCGAGGACGTCGGAGTCCTTCACCTTCGTCGGCACGAGGTCGTACTTCGGGCCGCGGATCTTGACCATGACGTCCTCGAGCTTGGTCGGGTAGTCGGCCCGCGCGCGGTCCGCGTCCGCGATCGCGGTCCACGTCCCGTGGTTCGAGAGCGCGTTCGTCCACGCGACGGCGTATTGCTCCGGAACGAAGACGACCTGGCGCGGCGTGGCCGGCGCCCAGAAGATGTAGTCCGGATCGCCCGACTGCCAGTAGAACGTCGGCGGCGGTCCGTAGAACCAGATGCGACGCGGGACGGAAAGGGCGTAGGAGTCGCAGCGGAAGGCCTGCTTCGTGAGCGACGTCAGCGTGGCTGGCAGGCGGTATTCGGAGACGCGCTTGCAGTCAAACGTCTGGACGCCGAGCGACGTGAAGGTCGAGGCGGAGAAGTCCAGCGGCTGCGTCCAGGAGGAGAGGCCCTGGAACTGCTGCTGCCCGACGAACGACGAGACGCCGGCGAACGGCGTCGCGCGGTCGAGGACGACGATGTTCGTGAGGGACGAACACCCGTTGAACAAGAGCGTGTAGATCGCCGGAAGATCCTTGACCGTGACGGTTTCGAGCCCGTAGCAGTTCTGGAAGACGGCGTCGCCGGCGGGCGCCGCCCACGGGGCGATCACGTGCTTGAGGGCCGTCCCTTTCATGTTCTGGAACGTGTTCGGCGGCAGCTTCGTGACCGTCACCGGGAAATAGGCGACGCCGTTCGTCTCGGCGACGCCGCGGGGCGTGACGGTGGCGATCTTCGGCGACGCCGAGAAAATCTGGCGATGGTTGCCGACATCCTCGACCCACCGGAGCCGGGACGGCAGAACGACCGATTCGAGGTCCGGCATGCTCGCGAACGCATTGAAGTAAAGAGACTCGCACTCCTCGGGCAGGACGACGCGCGTGATGCCCGCCTTGCCGGAGAAGGCGTAGGTCGCGGCGCGCGTCGGATACGTGTAGCCCGCGGCGGTGCAGTCCGTGCAGAACGTCTCCATGTCGCACACGGTCGAAACGGTCGAATCGTGCGAGACGTATTGGAAGCGCCGGTTGCCCGTGTTCCACGAGATGACGAAGTTGCCGTCGGTGAACTTCGGCGCGGACGTCGTGGAGTCGGCCGTCGGGACCCACGTGGCGAGGGCGGGGACCGCGGCGAAGGCGAGCAGGAGGGAGACGATGCGCTTCATGGCGGGAGGAGAGGTTAAAGGTTAGAGGTGGGGAGCCGGACGGGGGCGATCATACACCCGCGCGCAGGGCGCGGTCAACCCGGCTGCGCGACACCCGGCCGCGCGACGGCTTGATCGACGAAATCGACGATGCCGACGACACCGACGAACCCCGCATGGAAGGCCGACGGCAACCGATGCGCATTCAGTCGGCCGGTTCGTCGATTTTGTCGATTTCGTCGATTTCGTCGCCACCCCTTTTCGCCGGCCCTCCGCGCGGCGCGAGCTCCGTCCCGCGCCGCCATAAGGCCGACTCCACGCGGACGTGGCGGGGTGCGCCGCACCCCGCCACGCAAGCGCGAGAGGGGGACTACTTGATCAGGACGAGGGTCTCGGGCGGGAGCTCCTCGACGACCCAGTGCCAGTAGTTGCCGGTCTGCGTCGACCACTTGCCGATGGGCTTCGTTCCCTGAAGGCCCTTGGCGGCCTTGACGGACGAAAGCCCCGGGAAGTCGGAGAGCGCCTTGTCGGCGTCCGCGAGCGCCGCCACGCGCGAATCGGCCTTCCACTCCGCCGCGTGCTTGCGCGCCGCGACGAGGTAGCCGCGGGCCTTGAAGTTGAGCGCGTCGCCGTCGACCGTCGTCGGCGGGGCGCCGTAGAACCACACGACGCGGCCCTTGCTGTTGTAGGCGAGGCATCCCCCGCCGAGCGTCGTCAGGGTTTCGGGCAGCTTCACGGTGCCGATCTTTTCGCCGTCGACGAGCGCCTGGTAGCCGAGCGTCGTGAAGGATGCCAGCGAAAAGTCGAAGTCGGCGACGAGTTTCTTGTGTCCGCGAAGGCCGTAATTTCCGAATGACGCCAGCTTCGGCATCGTGGTCGGATAGAAGGTCGTCAGGGCACCGCCGTTATTGAAGGCGTTGGCGCCGATGGACGCGAGATCGGGCGAGAACGACGCCGACGCGAGCGCCGTGCACCGGTTGAACATGCCCTCCGCGATCGTGCAGAGCGACGGCGCGGAGAAGCCCGTCATCCCCTTGCAGTCCTCGAACTGGTAGTTGCCGGAGACCGTCGTGAGGCCGGGGAACGTCAGCGTGCCGGTGATCTTCGTGCAACCTGTGAAGGCATGGTTGCCCATCGTCGTCACGGACACGGGGAACGTGAAGTCGGCCAGTTCCAGCGAGGAGCAGCCGTTGAAGACGTAGTCGCCGATGATTTCGAGCCCGGCGGGGAAGTTGACGGTCTTGAGGCCGGTGCAGGCGCGGAAGCATTCCGGCCCGATGGTCTTCATCCCCGACCCGAACATGACGTTGGTGAGCGTGGTTACGTTCTTGAACGTGTTGCCCAGCATCGTCTCGAACGAATCCGGAAACACTGCGCTCGTGATGGCGGTGTTTTTCTCCAGACAGCCGTTGCTGGACGAAACGAGCCGGACGCCGCAATCGGCTTCCAGCGAGCGCAGGTCGAGGTCGCCCGATCCGGCGACCAGGACGGGACCTTGCCCGCTGCCGCTTTTCCCGAGCCGCCAGTTGCCGTCGGCGATCTGGGTGACGCCGATCTGCCAGTTGCCGTCGGAGATCAGGTGCGTGCAGCCGGACGGCGCGCCGTCCGTCGTGACCGTCCAAGCGGCGGAGGCGGGAAGGGCGAAAAGCGCGAGGAGGAGCAGCAGGCGACGCATGCGAGGTGAGAGGTGGGAGGTGAGAGGTTGGAAGTGAGAGGTGGGGGAAGCTGACGTGGACAATCATACACTCGCGCGCGAGGTGAAGTCAACCCGGGGCGCGGCGGGCGCGGCGACTTGATCGACGAAATCGACGATGCCGACGACACCGACGAACCGCGCATGGAAGGCCGACGGCAACCGATGCGGCGAGATTCCGAGAAACCGGGATTCCGAGAGACCGGAATCTGGGGTTCTCGGAATCCCGGGGTCTCGCGGGCAGCCAAAGCCGCGGCCTTCCGCGCGGCGCGGGCTCCGTCCCGCGCCGCCGCAAGGCCGACTCGCCCGCGACACCGCCGCCGAGGGGGACTACTTGATCAGCACCAGCGTCGGCGCGTCGGAGTCCTTGTACCAGGTCACGTTCTGGGTGTAGCCCGCCTTCCACGTTCCGACGTCGTTCGGGTGTTCGGGAAGCGTCTCCGTCTGCATGTTGAACGTGAACGTGTGGCCGGCGGGCGCGGACGCGACCCATTCGCGCCATTCGGCCTCCTTGCTCAGCGGCAGGTGGGCCGTGATGTTCTGCGTCTTCGTCTCGCCCCAGACGTTCGAGGGCAGGGAGGCCGGAAGGTTGCGGAACCAGACGTGCACGCCGCCTGCTGCCGTCGTGCCCTTCACCCAAGACCCCGTGAGGGATTCCAGGTCCGAGGAAAGGACGATGTTCGTGAGAAACGTGCAGCCCGAGAACGCATACTCGCCGATGCTCCGGAGGCCCTTCATTGGCGAGGTGAACGTCTCGATGCGCGCGCCGCGGAACGCGCGGGGGCAGAGGTTCGTGAGCGTGTGCGGCGAAACGACGTGCCCCTCGATCGGACAGTCGAGAAACGGAGGGTCGCCCGAGCTGGCGCCAAGAGTTTGGAGCGCCGGCGGAAGGAGGGGAGAAAAGCTCGTGAGCGACGTGCACGTCCAGAACGCCCCGGTCTGGATGTTCGTCACCGTGTTCGGCAGGACGACGGACTCCAGGGCCGTGTCCTTGTAGAACGTCGCGGCCTCGACCTGCGCCAGCGTTGATGCGCCGCAATCGAACCCGCGGAGCGACGAGCAGTATTGAAACGCCCGGTTTCCAATCCGTTCCAGTCCGTTCGCCACGGCGCTTCCGGACATGGCGCTGCACTTGTTGAACGCATACACGCCAATTTGCTTGAGCGAATCGGGAAAGAAGTTGTCGATCGTCGCGAGCGCAGTGTCGTCGCGGAAGGCATCCTCATGGATGACTTCCAGACCGTCGTTGAGGGTCACTTTCACGAGCGCCGTGCATGCCTTGAAGGCGTATCGACCCACCGACTTGCAGTCGGTGTGCAGGACGACATTCGTGAGATACGCGCCGGAGACGACCCTCCCGGACGCAGTCGCATCGCCAAGGGCATGCGGGGAGAAGGCATATTGCGTCGTTCCGTCTGCGGCATAGACGGGAACCGTGAGGTCGAGGTTCTTGAGATTCGCGTTGCCGGTGTTCAATCCCGTGGCGAATGTGATGAGGCCGTCGGAAAGGACGGCACCGTTCATGATATTCTCGAAGCCGGACGAGTCCGTCCACGAGATCGTGCCCTTCGTGCCGGACGCTGGTGGCGTGTAGGTCCAGGCGGTCGTCGAGGCGGCGGCGGGAAGCGCGAGCGCGCACAGCGCGAGAAGGGAGTGAAGGCGGCGCATGGGAGGTGAGAGGTGAGAGGTTAGATTTTCTCGACAGGGGCGCCGTAGGCCGGGAGGATCGAGTCGGACGTGAGGAGCGTGCAGTTCTCCGCGCGAGCCTGGGCGACGAGGACGCGGTCGAACGGATCCTCGTGGACGTGCGGAAGGGACTCCACCATGGCGGCGTGTTCGGGGGAAACCGAGAGCGGACGGAACCCGGCCGCCTCGACCTCGCGGCGGAAGGCGTCCGCGGGGATGCCGAGCGATCGCTTCGGGAGACCGTTCTTGATCGCGACCTCCCAGACGGACGCCGCGCTGTAGAGGCATTCGTTCGCGGGGTCCGCCATCAGCGCGCGGACGCGCGCGGGGAGCCGGCGGTCGTCCGTGATCGCCCAGAGCAGCAGATGCGTGTCGAGGAGCAGCTTCACGGGCGCCCTCCCCCGAAGAGCGCGAGAACGTCGCGGTTGCCGGCGTCGATGTCGCGGGGGATCCGGTATTTCCCCTTCGCGAGGCCGAGGCGGATGCCGGACGCGCCGCCGGCGCGTTCGCGATACCAGCCGACCGGCACGACGACGGCGGCCGGCTTCCCGCGGCGCAGGATCGAGACCGGTCCGCGACGGCCGTTGAGCAGGTCGTCCACGATCTGCGAGAAATGGGTCTTGGCGTCGAAGAGCCCGATGGAGGAGGCCGTCGCTTCCATGCGTTTCGTCCTTTCTGGATCGATAAACTAGTCTATTTGACCAGAATTGTCAAGAGCGATTTCAGTCGCCGATTCGCGGCCTTTCGCGAGGCCGCGGCCCGGCGGTCGGGAGCCCCCCCCTTGCGGCTCGCTCGGAGCGCTCGCCCCACCCGGCTCGCGCGGCGGGAGGGCCCGGCTTCGTCCGGGCCGGGCGGCCGCGACAAAGCGCGGCCCTCCCCTGTGTTTCGGACACCGGCGCGAAGCGGCCCGCGCGCGGCGCGGGCCATAAGGCCGACTCGCACGCTTGCGTGGCGGGGCTGCGGCGCGAAGCGCGCACCCCGCCACGCAAGCCGAGGGGGGCTAGCGGACGACGATGACCGTGCCGGGCGGGGCGAGCGCGTA
>JAFPUX010000210.1 GCA_017413145.1 Kiritimatiellia bacterium
CGCGCGTCTCGCCGCCGCGGCCGCCCCGCACGCGGCGCCCGCGGCGGAGGCCGACGACGAGGACGTGTTCGAAGAAGACGAAGAGGAATACGAGGAAGAGGACGAGGAAGAAGAAACCGCCGATCCGCACGCGGAGGAAGACCCCCACGCGGAGTTCGCGGAAGCCGCGGAGGCTTCTGGCGAGGAGGCGGCGGAGCCCGTCGAACCCGCCGACGCCGGCGCAGCCGGCTCCGAACCCGGAACGCCGCCGGAAGCGGCTTCGGATGACGCCATCGCACCCGTGTGCGCGGAGGCCCCCGCGATTCCCTGGAAGACCGAAACCTACTCGCTCGTCGCCCGCTCGATGGACCTGCGGCTGGTGCTGGAAACGTTCGGCGTCGCGCAGGGGATTTCGACGATCCTTTCGCCCGCCGTCGGCGGCGCGCTCTCCGGCGAATTCCTCGACGTGCCGTGCGGGGAGTTCCTCGACCGCCTCGCCTCGCTGCACAACCTTGCCTGGTACTGGGACGGCGCGACGCTCTGGATCTACGCCGCGAGCGAGATGCAGACGATCCTCCTGGACCTGCGCTACATGAAGGCCGGCGAAGTGCGCGCCATGCTCGCGGAGCTCGGCGTGGAGGATCCGCGCTTCCCGCTCAAGACCGCGTCGCGCGACGAGCTCATCATGGTTTCCGGCCCGCCGCGCTACGTCATGCTCGTCGCCGAGATGATCCAGAAGGCCGACGTGCTGCGCGAGCGCCGCACCTTCACCGAAATCGAGACGCGCATCTTCCCGCTCCAGAACACGTGGGCGGACGACGTTTCGTTCAACGCCGGCTCGCCCGAATCGGGCGGCTCGATCAAGGGCGTCGCGTCGATGCTGGAGCAGATCGTCGGCAAGATCGCCTCGCCCGGCCAGCGCGCCGCCGGCGACACCAACGCCCCGTCCGCGTTCCAGCCGCTCATCACGGCGGAAAACCGCCTCAACGCGGTGATCGTCACGGACGTCGCGCCGCGCATGCCCCTCTACGAGCGCCTCATCAAGGAACTCGACGTCCCGCAGAAGCTCGTCGAGATCGAGGTCACCGTCGTGGAACTCTCCCGCAAGGACGCGCTCGACTGGCAGCTCTCGATCGCCGGGACCGGCACGAAGGACCGCTATTCCGGCGCCGCCGGCCAGAACGCGGCCAACCTGTTCGACGCCGAGAACGTCGCGGGCCGCGGCCTCGCCGGCGCGCTCACCTACCTCGGCAACCGGGCGACCGTCTCCGCCTCGCTCACCGCCCTGCGCGACAAGGGCAAGGCGCGCAACATCTCCCGCACCACGCTCCTCACGGTGAACAACCTCGCGGCCGAGCTCTCCGACCAGCAGACCTACCACGCCCGCGTCGTCGGCGCCGAGGTGGCCGAGCTCGCGGAAGTCTCCGCCGGCACCACGCTGCAGATCAAGCCCCGCATCATGCGCCTCGGCGAAGACGGCGCCCCGGGCCGCATCTGGCTCACGCTCTCCCTGCAGGACGGCGGCTTCGAGAGCGTCTCCGTGGACTCGATGCCGATGTCCCGCTCCTCCTCGCTCGACACGCAGACCTCGGTCTACGAGGACGACACGATCGTCCTCGCCGGCTACCTGCGCGACATCGAGGAATCGGCCGGCTGGGGCATCCCGCTCCTGCGCGACCTGCCCCTGATCGGCTGGCTCTTCGGCGGCCACTCGTCCAAGAACGAGACCGTCCAGCGCCTCTTCCTCATCTCGCCGCACGTCGTCGACGCCGACGCCGAAGACCTCGCCCGCATCCAGGCGATGCGCCTGCGCGACATCTCGGTGGCCGAAGAACTGCAGGACGACGCCAAGGACCTCGACGAAGTGCGCGAACTGCGCGACCTGGACCGCCAGGAGCGCCGCGAACGCCGCGAGGACGTCCTCGACGAACGCCTCAAGCAGCGCCGGCGCGAACTCGAGCGCGCCCGCGAGGAACGGGCCCGCCTCCGCAAGGAGCGCGAGGCGGAACTCCGCGCGGCCGAAGGCCGGGGAGGATGCCTCCCGTGGTAGTCGAGCTCTCCGGCGGATTCGCCGTCGTCGGCGCGGGCGCGTGGCTGTTCGGCCGCGCGCAGCCCGCCGCCGTCCGCGGCACGCTGAAGAGCCGGAGCCTGAAGGGCTTCGTCTGCCCCGACCGCGCGGCGCTCACACGCGGAGAGCTGGCGGATGATTATTCTCACGCGGAGTCCGCGGAGTCCGCGGAGTTCGCGGAGTCCAGCTCGAACGATTTGGAGAGCCCGCTCCGCGGGCCGGAAACAAGCGGCGAAGCCGCTTCCCCAAAAGAAACTCCGCGGACTCCGCGAACTCCGCGTGATGACACCCAAAATGAAACTCCGCGGACTCCGCGAACTCCGCGTGATGATCAAAACCCGGAGCACGGCGCCCGCGCCTGGTGCGCCTCCTCCGCGTGTCCCTTCCTCACCCGCATCGACTGCGGCGCGCCCGTCTCCGCGGTGTCCGACAAGGTCCTCGTCGCTCCCGCCGCGGCCCGCACCGGCGCGCGGCTCGTCAAGCTCGTCCCCCTCTCCTTCTCCCGCTCGATCCGCGTCACGGAGTTCGCCTCCGAGTGGGTCGTGACGGCGACCCGCTCCCGCACGACCCGCGTCGTCCTCGCGGAGGGCGAGTCCCTCGGCGTGCGGCCCGGCGCCGCCGTCGCGTGGACCGGCCCGCGCCCCACGGGTTTCTGCCCGCGTCTGCGCCTCCTGGACGTCCTCCTGCCGCGCGGCCCGCGCGACCTGCTGCTCCACTTCCACGGCCCGGCGATCGTCTGGATCGAGGGCGCCGAACCCCTGCCGCTTCGCAAGGCGGCCCCGAGAAAGGCGGTGTTCTGATGGCCATGGACGCCGCCCAGATCCTGCGCCACGCGCTTTCGACGCAATACGACGTCGCCGCCCGCCAGGGCGAGGCGCTCGACCGCGCCGCGCAGTCCGCCCAGACCGCGCCCGCCGCCGAGACCGGCCGCGCGATGGGCGTCGCGTTCGAGGTCGAGGCGGATCCGATGGCCGACCTGATGGACTCGATGGAGGAGCTCACCGCGCAGTTCGAGGAGAAGTCCCTCAAGAAGCTCGCCGACCGCAAGCTCGGTTCCGCGCAGGGCTCGCGCTCCGCCTTCGTCCGCGCGATGGAGGCCTGGGCCAAGCTTCTCCCCGACATGCCCGGGCGCGACCAGCTCGACCGCCTCCTCCGCTCCGCCCGCCAGGCCCGCGCCGCCGGCACGCCGATGTCCGCCGACTCGCTCCTGCGCGAGCTCGGCCGCTCCTCCACCGACGCCACGCACCAGTTCGCGATGCTGGACCTGCTCGAGCAGATGCTCGGCGAGTCCGAGGGCGACCTGGCGCAGCTCGTGAAGGACGCCCGCGCGCAGCTCATGGCCGAGAAGGGGCCCGACGTCAAGGCCGGCCTCAACCTCGCGCAGGAGGTCAACGCCCGCGCCACGACGCCGGACGAGATGCAGGGCCTGCGCGACCTCTACCGCAGCGAGGTGTTCGGCTTCACGAAGCCGCAGGAATGCTTCCGCTCGCTCCTCGCCGCGCGCGGCGAAGCCGGCCTCAAGGACGCCATTTCGTTCCTCCTCGCCGGCTGCGGCGCCGACCTCGCCGCCTCGAATCCCTCGATGGATCCCGCGCAGCTGCGGCAGATCCTCCTCGACCTGCAGTGCGTCGACGTGCTGCAGACCGTCCTCGGCGACCTCGACAAGCTTGGCGCCCGCATGCAGCTGCAGTTCGGCGAAGCCTGCCGCCTAACCGGCCAGCAGATGACCGGCCGCGTCCTCGACTTCACCGAGGAGGCGTTCGTCACGTCCGCCGGCATCGGCGCCTTCGTCGGCGAAACCGGCGTCCAGGCGCTTCTCGCCCGGATGGACTTCTCCCGCGAACTCGTCGCGCTCTTCCGCCGCCTCTCCCCTCGCCTCTTCGGCAAGGAAACCGACCGGCAGAAGCTCGTCGACGCCGCGCAGGAACACCTCGACGGCCTGATCTCCCTCGAAGAAGAGGCCGAACAGGAGAAACAGGAGGCCGCGTCGTGAGCAGCCCCGCCCCCGTCTGGCTCGACGACATCGTCCGCGAGTTCGGCCGCTCGGCCGGTCTCTCGGACTTCGCGCTCAACGACCGCGGCGCCGCCGCGGTCACGTTCGAGACCGGCGCGCAGCTGCGCTTCGAATACGCCTTCGAGTCGCTCGTCGTCGCGCTCTCCTTCCCCTACCCTTGCGGCGACCCCGCCGCCGCGCGCCGGCTCCTCGTCGCCGCGCACCCCGGCGCCCGCCCGGGCTTCAAGCTCCGCGCCGGC
>JAFPUX010000211.1 GCA_017413145.1 Kiritimatiellia bacterium
AACCGCCATCGGAATTGTCGCCGCCGCCGGAGGGATTCGTCGGCGTGTTGTCGCCGCCGGAGGGGTTCGTCGGGTTGGTGTTTCCGCCCGGGTTGGTGGGCTCGGTCGCACTGTTCAGTGAGAGCGCGCCGACGCCGCCGCGCGAGAGCGTGAGCAGGTCGACCGGCAGGAGCAGCAGCGCGCCGAGCGCGCAGAGCCACCGTTCGCGGCGCCGGGCGCCCCGCGCGAGCGCGCCGGCGAGCAGCACGCAGATCGCGACGTCGAGCCACGCGGAGAAGTGGTTCGGGCAGAAGAAGGTCGAGCTGACGCGCCCCGCGTAGGTGAAGTCGTAGAACTCGTTCGGAACGACCCACAGCACGTTCATGTCGTTGCTGTGGAAGTGGTTCCAGAGGCCGTAGCCGGCGAGGACGAACGTCTCGGCCAGGAACAGGCGCAGCAGGACCGCGCGCCCGCGGCGGCGGCTCGAAAGCAGGAGGACGAGCGCGAGCGCGGCCGGCGTCCAGTACAGCAGGACGCTGCGCGTCGCGTCCTGCTCCACGAGCGGGAAGCCGGGCGCGGACGGGAACTGCGCGCGGAGGACCGCGTAGACGAGGAACGGCGCGCAGAGCGCCATCGCCGCGAACGCGCGCGCCGGGATGCGGCGCCGGCGCACGGGCGAATCCTGCTCGTGCAGGAAGGCGGATTCGACGAGCGACGCCGCGCCGGAGAACAGGCACCCGAGCGACAGGACCGCGACCATCGGCCAGAACCACCACATCTCCTTCGAGGCGAAGAAGACGGGCGAGAGCAGGACGACCGCCGAAACGCAGAAGAACGCGGTCCCGTGGAGCGCGTCCGCGACGTGGGCGGAACGGAGCAGGACGGGATCGGCGTCGTCGTCTCGGTGCATGCCGCGCCTAGACCCGCTTGAGCACGGCGCAGGCGTTGTGGCCGCCGAAGCCGAGCGAGTTGTTGAGCGCGACGTCCACCTTCATCTCGCGCGCGACGTTCGGGACGTAGTCCAGGTCGCACTCCGGGTCGGGCGTCGTGTAGTTGATCGTGGGCGGGACGGCGCCGCGGGCGATCGCGAGCGCGCAGACCACGGTCTCGACCGCGCCGGTGCCGCCGAGCAGGTGGCCGGTCATCGACTTGGTGCTGGAGATCGCGACCTTGCGGGCGTTGTCCTCGCCGAGCGCGAGCTTGAACGCGGCCGTTTCGGTCTTGTCGTTCATCTGCGTCGACGTGCCGTGGGCGTTGATGTAATCGAGCCCGTCCTTCGGGACGCCGGCCTCGGCCATCGCCAGCTCCATCGCCTTGGCGCCGGCTTCGCCGCCCGGCATCGGGGCGGTCATGTGGAAGGCGTCGCCGGTCATGCCGAAGCCGGCCAGCTCGGCGTAGATGCGCGCGCCGCGCGCCTTCGCGCGCTCCATCTCCTCGAGCACGAGCACCGCGCCGCCTTCGGCCATGACGAAGCCGTTGCGGTCCTTGTCGAACGGGCGGCTCGCCTTTTCCGGTTCGTCGTTGCTCGTCGAAAGCGCGTGCAGCGCGGCGAACCCCGCCACGGAGACGGGGCAGAGCGGCGCCTCGCAGCCGCCGGCGAGCATGACGTCCGCCTCGCCGTAGCGGATCGAACGCGCCGCCAGGCCGATGCTGTGCAGGCCGGTCGCGCACGCGGAGACGACGCCGAAGTTCGGGCCGCGCAGCCCGTGCTCGATCGAAACGATGCCCGCCGCCATGTCGGCGATGATCGACGGGATCGCGAACGGCGTCACCTTCACCGTGTCGTTGTTGAACATCCGCAGCGTCTCGGTCTGCGTGACGTCGATGCCGCCCACGCCGGACGAGACGAGGCAGCCGCAACGGTAGGGGTCGGGCTCCGCCTTGAAATCGATTCCCGAATCTTCGACGGCCATTTTCGCCGCCGCGACCGCGTACTGCGTGAACGGCGCCACGCGGCGGGCCGTCTTCGGGTCCATGTAGAGCGCCGGGTCGAACCCGTCCACCTCGCCCGCGATGCGGACGGGGAACTTGGACGCGTCGAACTTGGTGATCGCCCGCACGCCGCTCTTGCCGGCGAGCAGGTTGCTCCAGAAAGTCTCGAGGGTGTTGCCGACGGGCGAAACCACGCCCATGCCGGTGATGGCGACTCTGCGCATGTCGGGAAAGGGAGGGTCCGCGGTTGGATGGTTCTTGGAAGCGGCGCGGAGCGGCCGGACGCGGCGGCGGCCCGTGATAGGGCCCGCGCTCCGGCCGACGCCCCGCGGGAGACTAGTCGACGTTCTCGGGAACGCCCTTGCTCTTGAGGAACTCGATCACCGAGCCGACGGTCGCGAACTTCGCGGCTTCTTCCTCGGGGATGTCGCCGTCGATGTACTTCTTGAAGGCGTCTTCGATGTTCATCATGAGTTCGGCCTGGTCGAGCGAATCGGCCGAGAGGTCGTTCACGAAGCTGGCTTCGGGCGTGACCTGCGAGGCCTCGACCTTGAGGCTGTCGACGACGATCTGCTTGACTTTCTCTTCGAGGGTCATGGCGTGTTTTCCTTTTGTGTTGGGTGGTTTGGTGGTTAGGTGGTTGGGTGGTTGGGTGGTTTCCCTGTTCGAACTTGAGAACTCGTGAACCTGCGGACGCCGGAGCGCGGAGCGCTACGGCATGAGCATGCCGCCGTTGACGGAGATGACCTGGCCGGTGATGTAGGACGCGGCGTCGGACGCGAGGAACGCGACCGTCTTGGCGATGTCCTGCACTTCGCCGAACTTCTTGAGCGGGATGATGGCGAGCATCTGCTGCTTGACGGCGTCGGGGAGGACCTCCGTCATCTTGCTGTTGATGAACCCGGGCGCGACCGCGTTCGCGCGGACGCCGCGCGCGCCGAGCTCGCGGGCCGTCGTCTTGGTGAGGGCGATCAGGCCGCCCTTGCTCGCGCTGTAGTTCGCCTGGCCGGCGTTGCCCATGAGGCCGACGACCGACGCGATGTTCACGATCGCGCCGCTGCGGGCGCGCATCATGATCTTGCCGGCCTCGCGCGTCACGAGGAACGCGCCCTTGAGGTTGATGTCCAGGACCGTGTCCCACTTCTCCTCCGTCATGCGGACGAGCAGGTCGTCGCGCGTCACGCCGGCGTTGTTCACCACGATGTCGAGCGAGCCGAAGAGCTTCGCCGCTTCGGCGACGCCGGCGACGACGCTCTCCTCCTTGGAGACGTCGAGCGCGAGCGACTCGGCCTTCACGCCCTCGATCGCGCGCAGCGCGGCGACGGTCTCCTCGCACCATTCCTTCTGCACGTCGCAGACGACGACGTTCTGCGCGACGCCGCTGCGGGCGAGCTCTTCGCAGATGGCGCGGCCGATGCCGCGGGCGGATCCGGTGACGAGGGCGGTCTTCATGGTCGGAGGGTCAAGAGGTCTTGTGGTCTTGTGGTCGGAGGGTCGCACGTCCGGTCCCGGAGGCGGGGCCGGCCCCGACGGGGGGCGGGGTGGTTGCGATGCGCGCGGATTATCGCACAAATCGTTCCGTTTGTGAACCCCCAAAATGCACGGAATTCAAAAAAAGTTCCGTTCCGTTTGATTTCCGGCCCTCCGACCGCCGTCCGCCGTCAATCGCACCGTGCGTGATTTTCGCGTTCAACCGATTGCGGTCCCGTCGGTTGTGTCGACCGGACGGGTCGTAGCCCCCCCCTGTCCGTCAGGGCAGTGCCCAGAAGCCGGGGAGGTCGCGGACGTCCGCCGCGGGCTCGCGCATGTCGTTCTTCGGCGAGAGGCCCGGGCCCATGAGGTAGCCGGTCGTCGCGGCGGCGGGGCCGATCGTCTCCCAAACCGTGAACTCGCTCGCGGCGACGGTCTGGTTCTCGATGTCCGCCCAGCGGCGCAGGAAGGGATACAGCTTGATTTCGTCCGTCTTGTTCTGCCACACCCACTCCTTCGCCTTCGGCGGAAGGCCGAAGGTGTTGCGGTAGGGCGTGATGCCGGCGACGTATTCGCCGATGCCGTCTTCGAGCGAGGCGAGCGAGAGGTAGCTCACGGGATACACCGTGCCGAGGCCGGCGGTCCAGGTCGAGCCGTTCGGGTTGCAGCCGCAGTGGAAGTCGTTCGCGAGGAACGCGGCGTCGAGATATTTGCGGTCGCCCGTCAGCGCGTGCGCGGCGACGAACTTGAGCGCCTGCCGCAGCGGATGCACGTTGCCCCAGCTCATCGTGTGGACCCAGCCTTCGTCCGCGCCGAACCAAGGCAGGCGGTAGGGATACGCCTCCTCGAGCCGCTTCAGGTTCGCGTCCGCTTCCTTGACCGTGCGTTCGCGCCAGTACCGGGCGAGCTTCGCGTAGGCTTCGCCCGGGACTTCGGTGAAGCCGAACTCCGCGAGCACGAGCGGGCTCATGCCGTAGCCGGACTTGTTGACGCGCGCCTGGAAGGGGCCGACGAGTCCGTCGAACGCCGCCGCGTAGCGCCCGTCGCCGGTGAGCGCGTAGAGGTTCGCGGCGGCCTTGGCGACGGTTTCTTCGTTCGGCTCCTTGTCCTCTTCGTCGTAGAAGACGTCGACGGCCTCCTTGCCGGCGTTGGCCTTCATCGGGACGTGCTTGGCGGGCTTGGCGGTCTTGTAGTACTCCCACGCGCGCTCGGCGCTCTTCTGGAACTCGCCGGCCATCTTTTCGGCGCGGGGACCGCCGGCTTTTTTCAGCGCGCGGGCGAGGAGCGCCGCGTAGCCGGCGTACTGGACGGACGACGCCCGCGTGGCCCGCGAAAGGCAGTATTTCACCGGATCCGCCGACGGCATCGCGTGGTCGCCGTCGCCGGGGTGGCGCGTGCCTTCGATCCACGTGCCGACGCCGCCGTCCGCCTGCTGCCCGGCGAGGAGGTGGCGGAGGCCCCAGACTGCCTCGTCGAGGACGTCCGGGATGCCGTTGCCTCGCTCGGGGACGGCGAGCTGCGAGTCCGTGAAGTTCTCCGGCCGCAGGAGGTAGATCGTCGCGAGATCGCCGACGATCCGCAGGTGGTACGGGCGGCGGTCGTAGTCCGCGGCGTCGTGCCAGCCGCCGGGGAGCGAGAGCTCTTCGGCGTAGGAATCCATCATCGCGCCGTTCACCGCGAAATGGCCGGTCTTGAAGGGTTTGCCGGACGCGTCCGTGAAGCGCGAACCGTATTCCCATTCGTTGGGCGGGTTGACGCCGCGCTTGACCTTGAGGTGGCACGCCTTGTCGGGCCAGCGCGTGAGCTCGGGCGACTTCGCGATGCCGCAGCGCTGCTGGTAGAGCCCCTTCATGTGGAGCGCGAAGGCGTCGCCGACGCCCTTCTTGCCGATGCGGAAGTCCAGGCTGCGCCCGACGCCCGCGACGCGCAGGTAGTAGCGCCCCGCCGGCGCGGCGGTGATGTCCATCTCGCACGTCTCCTCGCCGCAGAACGGCGTCCCCTCGCGCACGGGGTCGTCGCGCCGGCGCGCGAGGGTGCCCGTCAGCGCGACCGTCCCGGTCTTCGCGTCGACGAGCTCGAACGCCGTCCCGTCCGGCGGCGCGGGCCACGGGCCGAGCGGCCCGAGCCAGCCGCCGAGGTAGGCGTAGCGCTTCGCGGCGAGCGTCGAGTAGCCGACCTGGTTCACCTTGAAGAGCGGCGACGGCACGGCGGGGTCGTAGACGAAGTCGAGCGTCTCGCCGGTCGGCGTCCTCACCGTCGCCTTCGCGCCGGGCTGCATCGGATCGTCGAGCGCGAGGAAAACCGTCCAGAGGATCTTCGCGTTGCGCGCGGGCTTCTCGAGGCCCTTGTTGTCGGGGAAGCGCAGGAGGCCGGCGGGGTTCTTCCAGAGGCCGTGCGCGGCCACCTTGCTGCCCGCGACCTCGAACGGTCCGTCGCGCAGCGCGGCCTCGAAGGCCGCGCGGCCGGCGAGGGCGCGGTCCGCGGCGGCGTAGAACGCGTTGTCGAATTTCCAGCCGCCGAGGGACTTCTCCTCGTCGGTGAGCGAGAACGCGGCGCGTTCGTCGTCCGTGCGGTCGCACTGCACCGCGAGGTGCAGCGGGTCGAGCGCGGTGACGCGCCACTGCGCGGCGGAAACGGGGACGGCGGCGAGCGACGCCGCAAGCGCGAGGGCGGGAAGGGCGGGGGAGGGGACGGGCGTTTTCATGCGGGGGATGGTAGCACATCCCCCGCTTCCGCCGCAAGCGCGGGTCAGGCGGGCTTCGGGCGGGCGACGAGCGGGCGCTTGAGCATGCGCTCGTACATGTCGATGTACGCCTTCGCGCAGACCTTGTGGTTGAAGCGGTCCGCCGCGTCGCGCATCACGCGGGCGACCTGCGCCTCCCGCACGGCGGCCGGCAGCGCGCGGAAGTCCATCGCGCGGTCGATCGCCCACGAGAGGGCGTGGGCGTCGTAGTCGCGGAAGACGATTCCGTTGCCGGTCGAGCGCGCCGCGTCGATCGTCTCGACGCAGTCGTGCAGCCCGCCGGTGTCGCGCACGATCGGCAGCGACCCGTAGAGCGCGCCGACCATCTGCGGCAGGCCGCAGGGTTCGAAGAGCGACGGCATGAGCACGAAGTCCGACCCCGCGTAGGCGAGGCGCGAGAGCGGTTCGTTGAAGTCCGCGACCGCGACGCGGCCGTGGATGCCGTGGAAGTCGACGATGTTGCGGAACACGCCCTGGTAGGCGCCGTTGGCGACGACGACGACCTGCAGGTTGCGGTCCCAGTAGCGGTGCACGACCGAGTAGAGGATGTCGGTCAGGAGCGAGCAGCCCTTCTGCACCGGGTCGAGGCGCGAGGGCCAGAACAGGACCGTCGCGTCGTCGTCGCGGTCCAGGCCCAGGTCTTCCTGCAGCTTGCGCTTGGCGGCGAGCTTGCCCGCGGCGTGCGTGTCGGCCGTGTATTTGGCCGGCAACGCGGCGTCCGTGGCGGGGTCGTTGTTCTCGTCCGGCGCGTTGAGGATGCCTTCGGCGCAGCCGGCGGCGGCCTTGGCGCGGATCTCGGAGCGGATCGCGGGCGGCACGAACGAGTGCTCGCCGCGGACGACCTCGTTGAGGAACTCGGGCGAAACGGTGTTGATGTGGTGCGCCGCGAAGATGCCCGACGCGAGCAGGTCCACCGGAATGTTGCAGTTTCGCGTGAACTCGTAGTTGCCCG
This sequence comes from Kiritimatiellia bacterium, assembly GCA_017413145.1. Lineage (GTDB taxonomy): Bacteria > Verrucomicrobiota > Kiritimatiellia > RFP12 > UBA3636 > UBA3636. The sequence continues at coordinate 7,077 of JAFPUX010000211.1, forward strand.
GCATCGCCGTGTAGTACAGCTCGTTCCAGAACTCCGCCGCGTCGATGCCGAAGTCCTCGATCTGGGGGAGCGTGAGCTGGCGCGTGTGGATGTTGTGGACCGTGAACAGCGCGCGGATGCCCATCGCGCGCGCCGCGGCCGGGACGAGCCCCGTCATCCAGTCGTTGCAGTGCACCAGGTCCGGCCGCACGACCGGGATGATGTTGTTGATCACCTCGCGCTGGAACGCCAGCGCGATGCGGGGGTTCACCTGGTCGTCGCCGGAGTACACGCGCTCGCGGTAGTAGAAGAGGCGGTCGTGCGCGAGGTGGATGCGGGACTCCGGGAGGACCGACTTGTAGACGATCAGCTCGCGCTCGACGAGGTTGCCCACGTCCATGTGGAACATCTTGCGGTAGTAGGGGAGCGCCACGTGCACGTCCGCCCCGAGCTCGAAGAGCGCGGAGACGAGCGACGCGGAGACGTCCGCCAGGCCGCCGGCCTTGGCGGTCATCTTGTTGGCCATGTTGCCCATGCCCGCCGGAAGGTACGTGATCTCCGGCGTGACGATGAGGATGGTCGGGTTCTTTTTGGCGCGGGGGGCTTTCGTCGGCATGGCGTGTGTCCTTTTCGCGCCCAGAGACTAGCAAAACGTCCGCCAAAAGGGAAGCCCCGCTGGACACGGACCGCCGCGTTGTGGTATCCTTCCTCCCCGTCGCGACCGCTTCCATCCACCGCTCCCGCCACCCGCCCATGAAAAACGCCTTCCTGTCCGCCGCCCTCCTCGCAACCGCCACGACCGCCGCGTCCGCCGACGGGTTCTACTGGCAGCACATCGACCCCGATCCACGCCCGTTCGCCTTCGGCGCGATGTTCACCTCCGACACCGAGTTCGAGGGCTACGGCGTGTCGGACGTGGTCGAGGGGTTCTTCGAGTCCAATTTCATCCCGATCGAAGACTTCCTCTTCGGGGAGCTCGAGCTCGGCGTCTGGGCCCACGCCTACGGCTTCGTCGACAACCCCAACATGAAAGCCGTCCCCCACGCGCTCCTCGACGCGTCGTTCAACGCCGGCTACGTGCTGCGTTTCGACAACGGCTGGGCCTGGCGCCTCTGGGCGCGGCCCGGCGTCTATTCGGATCCCTCCGCGCCTGCGTTCGGCTGCCCCGCCGGCCTGAGCTTCTTCTTCACGGCCACGGACGAGCTCTCCTTCGAGATCGGCGGCACCGTCCGCCCCGGCTGGGACGTTCCCGTGATCCCCAACGTCGGCCTCAAGTTCCGTCCCTCGGACGTGTTCGAGCTGGAGCTCGGCTGCCCCCGGAGCCACGTCACGCTGTTCCCGGACCACATCGTGAGCTTCTTCGCGACGGCCGAATGGCGCAACACGACCTACATGCTCGACGACGACGACGAGCACATGCCCGACAAGCTCACGATGGACGACATCCTGGCCACGGCGGGCGTCACGCTCCGCCTGTTCGGCGCCATCGACCTGACCGGCGAATTCGGCACGTTCCTCGAGCGCGAGATTTCCGCGGACGTCGAGAAGGACAAGGGCGTGGACCTGTCGAAGGACTCCTTCGTCCGCGTCACGGTCGGCGGCGCGTTCTGAGTTGCCCGGCTTCCTCGCCCGCTTCTGCCCCCGCGCGCTCGCCGAAAGCCGGCCCGCGCTGATGGGGATCGTGAACGTCACGCCCGATTCGTTTTCGGACGGCGGCGCGCACGCGTCGCCCGACGCCGCCCTCGCGCACGCCGCGCGCCTCCTCGACGACGGCGCCGACCTGCTCGACCTGGGGGCCGAATCGACGCGCCCCGGCTTTGCGCCCGTCCCGGCGGACGAGGAGCTGCGCCGGCTCCTG
>JAFPUX010000212.1 GCA_017413145.1 Kiritimatiellia bacterium
GCGCCGCCGGCGGCGCCGTGAACGGCGCGCTCGTCGTCGCCGGCCGCATCCCGCCCTTCATCGCCACGCTCGGCACCTATTCGGTCTTCCGCTCGCTTTCGCTGTACCTGGCCGACTCGGGCACCGTCCCCTCCCCGGCCTACGACAACGCCGTCACGCGCTTCGGGCAGTCCGCGCCGCTCGGACTGCCCGCGCCGGTGTGGCTGCTGCTCGCGCTCGCCGTCGTCCTCGGCGTCGCCCTCGCGCGAACGCCGTGGGGCCGCCACGCGCTCGCAACCGGCGCGAGCGAACGCGTCGCCCGTTTCGCCGGCATCCGCGTCGGCCGCATCCGCTTCGGCACCTACCTGCTCGTCGGCGCGCTCGCCGGCCTCGCCTCGTTCCTCGCCCTCGGCCGCCTCGGCACGCTCTCCAGCTCCAACGCGGGCCTGTTCTTCGAGCTGGACGCCATCGCCGCCGTCGTCATCGGCGGCGCATCCATGTCCGGCGGCCGCGGCACCGTCTCCGGCACCGTCGCCGGCGTGCTCGTCCTCGGCGTGCTCTCCAACGTCCTGCAGCTCTGGGGCGTCGACCCCGCCCTCCAGGGCACCGTCAAGGGCCTCGTCATCGTCCTCTCCGTCCTCGTCCAGCGCAAATCCCCGCATTCGTGAAATTGGATTCGTGATTTGTGATTTGTGAACAATGATGAACATTTGAGATTTGTGGACAATCCAACCTCTAACCACCCAACCACCGAACCACCCAACCACCGAACCACCCAACCACCGAACCATGAAAACCCTCCCCATCGCCGCAGCGCTCTGCTGCACGCTCCTCTGCTCCTGCTCGCGCGAAGCCGCGCCCGCCGGCAAGACGATCGGCATCTCGATCCCCGCCGCCGACCACGGCTGGACGGGCGGCGTCGTCTACTGGGCGCAGCGCGCCAAGGCCGACCTCGAGAAGGCCGACTCCGCCGTGAAGGTCGTCCTCGCCGCCTCCAAGAGCTCCGAGGAGCAGGCGTCCGCCGTCGAAAACATGCTCGTGCAGGGCGTCGATGCGCTCGTCATCCTCCCGAACGAGCCCAGCCCCCTCACGCCCGTCTGCCGCCAGGCCGCCAAGCAGGGCGTCAAGCTCGTCGTCGTCGACCGCGGGCTCGACGACGCCTCGCTCGCCACGCTCTCCGTCGTCGGCGACAACCCCGGCTTCGGCCGCGTCTCGGCCGAGCGTCTCGTCGCCGCCCTCGGCGGCGAGGGCGAGGTCGCGCTCATGCACGGCGTGCTCTGCCAGGTCGACACCGACCGCGTCGAGGCCTTCAAGAAGGTCCTCGCGGACCATCCCGGGATCAAGCTCGTCGACGAAGGCGTCGCCGACTGGTCGACCGAGAAGGGCCTCTCGCTCATGGAGGCGTTCCTCCAGAAGCACCCGAAGCTCGACGCCGTCTGGACCGGCGACGACGACGTCCTCCTCGGCGCGCTGCAGGCCTACCGCGAGTCCGGCCGCTCCGACCTCAAGGCGCTCCTCGGCGGCGGCGGCAGCAAGGCCGTCGTGAAGATGGTGCTCGACGGCGACCCGCTCGTCACGCAGACCGTCACCTACCCGCCGAAGATGATCTACGTCGCCGCGCAGCGCGCCGCCGCCATCCTCGCCGGCGAAACGCCCGCCGAAAAGACCGAGATCGTCCCGGCCGAGGTCATCGACGCCTCCAACGCCGCCGCGAACTACTTCCCCGACAGCGCGTACTGATGAACGCGCTCGCCTCCTCCCCCGAAGCCGAAGGCGTCTCCTCCGCGCGGCTCGCGGACTTCGTCGACCGTTTCTTCGCGCTGCAGTGGACGCACGGGCTCGTCGTCCTGCGCCACGGCCGCGTCGTGGCGGAGTGCTACCGCGACCTCTGCTCGCCCGCCGACCGCCACCAGCTCTTCTCGCTGAGCAAGAGCTTCACGAGCTCCGCCGTCGGCATCGCCCTCGGCGAGGGACTGATCCCGTCGCTCGACGCGCCGCTCGTCTCGTTCTTTCCCGAGTTCGATTCGCCGGCGGTGTCGCCCCGGATGCGCCGCGTGACGCTGCGCCACCTGCTCTCGATGGGCATGGGCCGCGCCTCGTGCGGCCTCTGGGGCGACCGCTACGCCCGCCTGCACGACGAATTCGCCGCCGCGCACGGCGACGACATGCGCGCCGTCGCGGAGCGATTCGAAAGCGGCCGTGAACACTTCGACGACGACGCACCCGTCGTGAAGCGCCTGCTCGAGGACGAGCTCCGCGACGAGCCCGGCTCGCGCTTCGAATACAACACGGGCGCGACGTTCCTCCTCTCGGCCGTCCTGCAGAAGGTCACGGGGCGGCGCCTGCCCGGCTACCTCCGCACCCGCCTGTTCGATCCGCTCGGCATCGCGCGGGACGTCGTCTGGGACGACCTTCCCGGCAGCGGCGGCATCGCCCTCGGCGGCGCGGGCCTCAACCTCACCGTCCGCGAAATCGCCGCCGCCGGCGACCTGTGGCTCCGCGGCGGGGCCCTGCGGGACGGCCGCCGCCTGATCCCGGCTTCCTACATGGCCGAAGCGACCTCGAAGCGGATTTCCAACGACGGCCCCGGCCGCGCGCCCGAATGGTGCCAGGGCTACGGCTACCAGTTCTGGTGCTGCCGCCACGGCGCGTTCCGCGGCGACGGTGCGAGCGGCCAGCTCGCCGTCATGCTCCCGGAGCAGGACGCCGTCGTCGCCGCCACCGCCGGCGTCTGCGGCATGCAGGACGAGCTCGACGCCATCTGGGAGAGACTCCTCCCCGCCTTCGCCGACGCGCCGCTCCCCGCCGACCCCGCGGGCCTCGCCCGCCTGCAC
>JAFPUX010000213.1 GCA_017413145.1 Kiritimatiellia bacterium
AAGGTCCGGGCGATCGTCGCGGCGCGTTTCCGGGAACGACTGCCCGTATCGGAGCTGGCCCGGTCGATGGGCGTATCGCGCCGGACGCTCGAGCTGCGCTTCCGGGCGGAAACGGGCTTTCCCGTCGGGGAGACGATCCTGTGCGAGCGACTCGAACGCGCCAAGGACCTGCTGCGGACGACGGCGCTTCCGTGCGACGAGATCGCCGCCGCGTGCGGCATCTGCGACGCGAGCCACATGGCGCACCTCTTCCGGCGGAGGTTCGGCGCCCCGTCCTCCGCCTTCCGAGCCCTCGCGCGCTGACCGCCAGCGGCGGCGACGCTACTTCACGACGATCACCATGGGCGGGGTGTTCCCGCGGACGAAGTTCGCGACGAGGGAGACCGGCCGCGTCGTGTCGACGCGGATGGTCGGGCCGTCGGCCGAGCCGTCCGCGATGGCGTCCGTGTCGCCGGTCCAGCCGACGAATTCGTAGTGCTGGTAGGGCACGACGGAGAGGACGACGATGTCGAGCCCGTCCTGGTTGAACCATTCGGAAACGGAGCTCTCCGGCGCGGCGGCTCCCAACTGTACGCGTCCGCCGGCGGTCGCCGCGGCGGCAACGCGCACGAGGAGCGTGTCGTTTTCGTCGAACGCCCAGCCGTCGGGGAGCGGCGAGACCTGCGCGGTCGTCTTGCCGCCGAAGCGGACGGCGTCCACGGCGGCGTTGACCTTGATCTCGTCCTCGGTCAGCACGCGGTCGTAGAGGCGGAAGACGTTGTAGGTGCCGCGGAAGGCCATGGATGTGCGGGCGGTATCGCCGCCGATCGTGCTGTTGCAGGTGTCGACGAGAGTGCCGCTCAGCGGGTTCGCCATGGACTGCTTCTCCGAGCCGTTCTTCCAGATGGCCTGCGCGCCCGGTTCGCTCGTGGCCGTGATCGACGCCCATTCGCCGGCCACGACCTTGATGCCGGAATACAGCTGGTCCACGGGCGAACTGAAGTTGTAGTAGAAGCGGATGCTGCCGTCGCTGACGTTGCCCGTGTTGTGCTCGATGGTGATGCCGGGGGAGGCATACTGCCCGAAGAAGCACTGGCGCACGTTGCTGCGCGACGGCGTGACGGCGAACTGCGCAGTGAACGTCTTGGAGGCCGTCGTGGGGGCGATGGTGCCCGGGCCGAGCGAGACGGGATAGCAGTCGGCGGCGTTCACCCACCCGTCCGCCGCCCACGCGACGTTCGCGGCGAGCGCGCCCGTGTTGCCGTTGCCGGTGAGGTCGGTCCACGTGGTCGCGGCCGGGTCGTGCGAGCCCGTGCCGGCGTTGTCGATGCCGTCGAAATGCGCGACGAGCCCGCGCCGGACGCAGGAGTAGGCGTCGAGGCCGACGGTGCGCCGGCGGAAGACGGCGACGAGGCGCGCGCAGGTGAGCGCGTCCACGGTGATGGTCGTGTCGCGCACGGAGCAGCCGGGCGCAAGAAGGTCCGTGTCGCCCTCCCAGTGGTCGAAGACGTAGCCGGCGGAGGGCGTCGCGGCGAGCGACGCGGTCGCGCCGAGCGCGACGGAGGCGGAGACCGACTCGCCCGCGGCGCCGCCGTTGGCGGAGACCGAGCCGCCCGTGCCGTCCACGGCGGTGGCGACGGCGGCGACGGTGGCGCGCAGGCCGTCCGTCGCGTCGAACGAGAAGCCGCCCGTGAGCGTGAAGTCGGCGGGCGACGCGCCGTCGAAGCGGATGGCGTCCACCGCGGCGTTGGCCTTCGCCTCGGCCTCCGTGAGGACGCGATCGTAGAGACGGAAGGCGTGGTAGGTTCCCCGGAACGCCATCTCCGTGCGGTAGAATTCGCCGCCGAGGACGCTCTGGCAGTTCGTCGAGGGCGTGCCGAACGACGCCGTGTTCGTGTAGACCGTCTCGAAGCCGACCCACGCGATCTGGGCGGAGGGCGTGACCGCGCACGAAAGGGACGTGAAGACGTCCTTGGGAACGATGGCCGGGGACAGGTAGTCGCCGCCGTTTTGGCAGTAGAACCGGACGCGGCCGGCGGACGTGCTGCCGTTGTTGTGCTCCAGCGAGAAGCCCCCGGGCTGGGCGTATTGGCCGAAGAAGCACTCGCGGGAGGCGTCCCGCGTGGGGTTGCACGCGATCTGCATGGTGAACGCGCCGGAGCCGAGCGTCTCGGAGACGACGCCGGCGGGGAGCGTCACGGGCTTTCCGTTCGAGGCGTTCTCCCAGCCGTTCGAGGTCCACGAGACGATCGCCGCCACGGCGCCGTCGCTGCCGCGGCCCGCGAGGTCGGTCCAGACGTTCGTCGCGTCGTCGTGCAGGCCGAAGCCGGCGTTGTCGATGCCGTCGAAGTGTGCGACGAGCCCGCGCCGCACGTAGGAGCGGGACGTGAGCGCCGAGCCGTCGCCCGCGTCGCCGCCGCCCGCCGCGCGGAACACGGCGACGAGCTCGAGCGAGGAATGCGCCGTGACGATGATCGAGGCGTCGGTCGGCTGGCCGGTCGCGATGGCGTCCGTGTCGCCCGACCAGCGGACGAAGAGCAGGCCCGCCGCCGGCGTCGCCTCCAGCGCGACCGTTCCGTATTGCTTCGCGGTCTGCGACGCCGAGGCGCCCG
>JAFPUX010000214.1 GCA_017413145.1 Kiritimatiellia bacterium
GCGAGCGCGCCGACGGCGTCGTGGCCGCGGGAGCCGCCGTCCGCGCCCAACGGCCACGGCGCGTCCGCGGGCTTTCCGTGCCCCGCGATGCGGCGGACGCCGTCGAGGGAGCCGTGGACGGGAACGTCGTCCTTCGTGAGCGGCAGGCCGTCCGCGCCGGGTTCGACGTCCGACAGGGGCGAGAACGAGCGCGGCGTGCCGTTGCCCATGCTGCGTTCCACGGCCTCTTCCTGCGCCTTCGCGAAGGAGTCGGTGTCCGCGCGGACGAGCGCGGCGACGGCGAGGAGTCCGACCGCGACGAGGAGCAGCGCGATCAGTCCGACGACGAACTCGACCATCGCCTGGCCCGACGAGCGGGCGCGCGCGGCGAGCAGCGCGTCGAGGAACGTGGCGCCCGTGGCGTCGTCGCGGACGTCGCCCGCGAGTTGCGCTTCGTAGCACGCGTCGAGGATCGGGCCGAAGTCCGGGCCGGGCTTGAGTCCGCGCGCAACCAGGTGGCGCCCCAGGACGATCGGCTTGGGCGGCTCGCGCTCGACCGCGAGCTCGGCGCACTTGTCGCGGTAGGCGCGCACGATCGCGAGCGATTCGTGCGCGGCGGGGTCCGCGCCCGGCGCCGCGGTGGCGCGGACATCGCACTCCACGACGTCCGCGAGCAGGTCGGGGCGGCCGACGTCGACGGCCAGCCGCCGGAAGGCCTTGTCGCCCGCGCCGGAGAGGACGAGCTGGACGGGCCGCATGTGCTGCGCGACGAGGCGCGCCACGAGGTCCTCGAAGCCGGACTGGTTCCAGAGCCGCCGCACGAAGGCGCGCGCCGGTTCCACGCCGAGGTTTTCGTGGTCGTAGGCGTGGAGGCGTCCGTCCTCTCCGCGCGCGGTCGCGGCGGGCTTGCCCAGGTCGTGGCAAAGCGCGGCGACCGCCACGGCGAGATCGTCCTCGCGGTTTCCGCGGCGCAGCGCGGCCGCGGCGTCGAGCGCGAGCAGCGTGTGCGTCCAGACGTCGCCCTCCGGGTGGAAGACCGGGTCCTGCGGCACGCCCGGGAGCGCGGCGAGTTCGGGGTAGAAGCGCAACCAACCGCACGCGCGGAGGAATTCGAGCCCGCGCGAGGGGCGGACGCCTTGGAGGAACAGTTTCTCCCATTCGCCGGCGAGGCGCTCGCGCGGAAGGGCGTCCTGCGTCATCGTCGCGCAGAGCGCGACCGTCTCCGGCGCGGCTTCGAGGAAGGGCAGGCGGGCGAGGAACTGCATGCCGCGCAGCACGCGCAGCGGGTCCTCCGCGAAGTGCTCCGAGACGTGGCGAAGCACGCCCGCCCGCAGGTCGGAAATGCCGCCCCACGGGTCGAGCGGCTCGCACGCGAGCGGATCGAACATGACGGCGTTCACGGTGAAGTCGCGGCGCGCGGCGGCCTCGGCGGGGGAGAGCGCCGGATCGGCGGCGACCGAGAAGTCGCGGTGGCCCGCGCCCTCGCGGTTCTCGCGGCGCGGGAGGGCGATGTCGATGCCGTGGTGCTTGAGCTTCACGACGCCGAACGACGCGCCGACCTTGTCGAGCGGCCAGCGCTGCGAGAGGGCGGCCTCGAGGCGGGGCGCCGGGACGCCGTAGACCTCGAGGTCGAAGTCGTGGCACGCGCGGCCGAGCAGCGCGTCGCGGACGCACCCGCCGACGAGCCACGCGCGGCCGCC
>JAFPUX010000215.1 GCA_017413145.1 Kiritimatiellia bacterium
GCGCGGCGGGGGCCGAGCGCGCCGACGACGGTGCGCTTGCCGGCCGCGAGGTCGCCCTCGACGTCCTTGAAGTAGGTGAACGTCGTCATCACCGCGTTCGCGAGCGCGACGAGCGGGATCGTCCACGTGCCGGCGAAGCGGTGCGACGCGCCGGAGAATGCGAAGTCGACCCCGCCGCCGCACGCCGCGTAGCCGGTCCACGCGGCGCACGCGATGCTGCACCCGCACGCGAGGTTGCCCCAGAGGCCGCGGCCCTTGAGCTTCGAGTCGAGCAGGTTGAGCGCGACGCCGGCGGCGACTGGCACGACGGCCGCCGGCGCGTCGAAGGCCAGCCAGGCGAGCGCCGCGGCGATGCCGGCGGCGGCGATCGCGACGGCGGGGACGAGCGGCAGTTCGCCCGTCACCATCGGGCGGCGCGGCGCGTTGACGGCGTCCTCGCGGCGGTTTGTCGCGTCATTGAGGATCTGGTTGAGGCCCCAGCCCGCGTAGAGGATCGCGAGCGTCGCGGCGAGGCGCCACGCGGGGATCTGTGCGGGCGACGCCGCCGCGCCCGCGAGGCCGGCGGACATCGTCACGAAGCCGTAGTACGGCCGCGTCGAGCGGAGGAAGGCGGAGAGGAAACGTAGCATCGGGGAAGTTGAATGGGTTGAAGGGGTTGAAGAGGTTGAAAGGGTAAAGTGTAAAGGGTAAGGTTAGGGGGCGGGCGGATGCCCAACCAACGGGGGCTCTGCCCCCGAACCCCCGGAGGGGAACTCCGCGAACTCCGCGGACTCCGCGTGAGATTCACCCTCCGCCTTCGCCGCGTGCAGGATCGGGGACGCGAAGGGCGTCCAGACGCAGCAGGGCAGGCCCGCGCGCTTGAGGGCGAGGTTGCACCAGGTGTTGCAGGTGAAGAACGGATGGTAGCGCCCGCGCGCTTCGTAGAAGGCGTCGGTCGGGCCAAAGCCGGTCGTGTTGGCGAGCGGGACGAGGCGGCCGGTCGCGTCGCGCACGCCGCTTTCGAGGAGGAACGCGACGAGCGCGTCGTACTGCTCGTCCGTGATCGCGAGGCGGCGGCAGTCGGGCCCCTCCTCCGCGGCGAAGAGCCGCGCGGCGTGGAGCGCGGCGCCGTCCAGCCCCAGTCCGGCGCGCAGCGCGAGGCCGGGCGTGAGGTCGCTCCAGGTCGGGACCTTGCGGTAGACGTCGCGGTCGCCCCAGCCGATCGCGATCCACGGCGCCGCCGCGGCGCGCGGGTCGGCGGCGTCCGACGCCGGCGCGACGGGACCCCAGTCGAACCGATCGTTGCGGACCGGCAGGACGAGGTCGACGTGCATGCCGTTGGACCGGACGAAGATCTCGACCGGCCCGATCCGCCCCGCGCCGCGGTTGAGCGGGATCGCGGAAAGGACGACCGCGGCGAGGAAGTATAGCGCGACCGCGCCGACGAGCGCGAGCGCGGCGCGTAACGCGATGCGGCGCCACCGCCTGGCGCGGCGGGGAGCAGGTTTGTTGACGGAGTTTTCCATGTCGTGGCGGGGTCAGAAGCGTGCGTTGAGGATCGGAAGGCAGGGGACGACGCCGTCGACGACGACGTCCTCGCCCGGCCACGCCCAGCGGCTGTCGACGATGCCGCCTCCGATGCCGAGGATCGCGTGGCGGGGTTCGGCGAGGTCCTCCTCGACGAGGTCGACCGCGTTCGTGGCGGGATCCGCGGCGGCGGCGACCGCCGCCGCAAGGACGAAGGACAAAGGACGAAGGAAGGCGAAGCGGGGCATGAGTGAGGTTAGAGGTTAGAGGTTAGAGGTTAAAGGTTGGGATTGTTCACAAATCTCAATTGTTCACAATTGTCCACAAATTGCAAAGCCAAATTCAATGCTCCGCGAACTCCGCGGACTCCGCGTGAAAACTTGCCTAGAACAAAGTGACGTAAAATTAGGCAAGTTTTCTGTTGCAATTTTGGATAAGTTTCGGTAGGCTCTTCCCCGTTCCCGGAGGAATCGACATGAAAGCGAACCCGTTCGTCTACGGCAAGGAAGTGTCCGGCGAGAATTTCTACGACCGGCGGGAGGATTTCGAGTCGCTCGTGGCGACGCTCGCGGGCGGCGCGGCGAACGTGGTCCTCTACGCGCCGCGGCGCTACGGAAAGACCTCGCTGGCGAAGAAGGCGCTGGGCGAACTCTCGCGGCGCGGCTTCCGGTGCATCTACTTCGACTTCATGCGCGTGGAATCCGTTCCGGCGTTTTGCGAGGCCTACGCCTCGTCGGTCTACGCGCTGGAGCGGGGCGCCGTCCGCGCGATGCGGCGGATCGGCTCGGCCCTCGCGTCGCTGCGGCCGAAATTCACCGTCGGGGACGACGGGAAGCCGGCGCTCGAACTCGACCGGGCGGCCGTTCCGACGGTTTCGACGGTCGAGGGGGCGCTCGATCTGCCGGAGAAGCTGGCCGACGGGAAGCATCCGGTCGTCGTCGCGTTCGACGAATTCCAGGAGATCGGGACCCTTTCGCCGGACATCCCCCTCGAAGGCGTCTTCCGCAGCTGCATCCAGCGGCACCGGTCGGTCCGCTACCTGTTCCTCGGGAGCAAGACGCACCTGATGAAGCGGATGTTCGGCGACCGGGCACGCCCGTTCTACAACTCGGCGTCCGTCCAGCGGCTCGACGTACCCGCGGAAGCGGAGACGGCGGCGTTCGTCCGGGCGCGGTTCGCGTCCGCCGGCCTGCGGATCGGGGACGCGGCCGTCCGGCGCGTCCTTGCGGCGTCCAAGGGCATCCCCTACCACGTCCAGGCCGTCTGCGCGCTCGCCTTCGACGCGGCGGTCGGCGCCGGGCGGCGGGACGTGGACGAGGCGATGGTGGATGTGGCCGTCGTCCGGCTCGTCGATTCCAAGAGCGATCTGTACGAAACATCGCTCCAGTCCCTCGCCCCGGCGCAGCGGACGCTCCTCGCGGCCCTGGCGCGGAATCCGGTCGGGCGCTTCGACGCGAAATACCGCGCCGCGCACGGTCTCGGTCCGTCGTCCGGCGTCCATTCCGCGCTCGCCGTCCTGACCGGCAAGGGGCTCGTGGAATCGACGCCGCGCGGCTACGAGATCGGCGACCCGATGTTCGCCCTCTACCTCGCCTCGCCGGCGTACCAGCTGTTCGCCCGGTAGGCGCCCGTCGCGAAGCGAAGCGAGAGCGGCCGCCGGCGCAAGGCGGCTGCACCTCCTTGCGCGGCGGACGTGGGGCGGGAGGGGGTGCGCGTTCAATTCAGACAGGGCGAGATGACGAGTTTGCGTTCGGCGACCATGAACTGCTCCGCATCGCCGAGAAGGCGGATGTGCACGATGCCGCCGGGCGGAGGCTCGTCGAACCGGAACGAAGCGCCGCCCAGGATCATCGTCCCGCCGGGGTTGATCCAACGGTCGTATTCGCCGAGGAGCGTTTCGTTCGGACGGTTCGGGTCTTCGGGGTCGCTCAGGGGAAGCGGGGCGAACGCACGGTCGTAGTAGGCGACGCTTCCCCGCACAGGCAGCAGATGGATTCCGTTCCGATGGAGCTGCGAATAGACCGCGCCCGGGTAATTCGTCGGAATGTGAATCCCGATGTCCCAGGAATAGTCGGCCGCACGTTCCGGAATGCGGACGCGCCAGTAGGCGATGCCGTCGTGCTCGACCAGCGTTCCGGTCGAGGTGCAGCCCGCGGCGAGGGCAAGGAGAGGAAGGAAGAGGAGGAAGCGGGGCATGAGCGAGGGTAGAGGTTAGAGGTTAGAGGTTAGAGGTTGGAGGTTGGAACGCGAAGGGTGGCCCGGATGCGGGTGCTTTACCCGGTGTCATTTGTCGATCCGACAATGAACGAAATGTCCTTCGGAATCGAATTCCAGAAGGTAGTCATCGGCAAGGGGTTCCGGCGAAAGCCACCAGTTCGGCGTTTTGTAGAGGAAGATGTCGTGTGTCTCGTTGCCGGAGCCCTGTTGTCGATAGCGGTCGTTCGGCGGTCCCAGCTTTGCCATGACGGATTCCTCCGTGGCGCCGTCGACCGCTGCGCTCCGGATGGCGGAGTCTCTGCGGATCTGGTTGTGACGGAGGGCCAGTTGCAGCGACAGCGCGAAGGCCGCAACGACCGCCGTGACAACGGACGCGCGCGTGGCCAACCGTTCACGGCCGTGGAACAGGAATCGGTTCATTCCGGTCACGAACAGACGGAGGGCAAACACGACGAGGACGCCAATCGCCGCGACATGGACGATCAAAGACAGAACTGTGCAGAGAATCCACTTCATCTCGACCTCACTCTGCGTCCTCTGCGTTCTCTGCGTGAGGTTCAGACTCTGCGTCCTCTGCGCTCTCTGCGTGAGATTCAGACTCTGCGTCCTCTGCGCTCTCTGCGTGAGGATTCAACTCCGCGCCCTCCGCGGACTCCGCGTGAGATTCGGCCTCTGCGCCCTCTGCGCTCTCTGCGTGAGATTCCATCTCCGCGCCCTCCGCGTGGGGTTGCACCGCCGCGAGAATCTGCGTGTCGAGCGCGCGGGCGAGGCCTTCGAGGGGGCGCGCTTTGCCGATTTCCGGCCATCCGGTCCAGCGTTCGTGTTCGTTCGTGCCGGTCCAGGAAACCTCCACGACGAGGTTGTTGCGCCGGAAAACGCGCGTGTTCAAGTCGGGCCAGCCGTGCGAAACGCGTACGGCGAGGACGTCGCCGATGGCACCCGGCGTGCCGTGGCGCGTTTCCATTTCTTCCCATCCGTGCCACCGCAACCTTCCGGCCATGGTCTCGTGGGCGGCGGCGGGCGTTTCCCGGGCGGCGACACCGACGATGCAGCGGACGACGGTTTCGCCCGTGTTTTTCTCGACGCGATACCAATCGAAATCCCGACCGTAGATGTTGCACGGTTTCTCCACCCACCCGGCGGCGGCGAAATCGGGCCGCCACGAGACGAGGGGAGCGGGATAGTCGCGTTCGAGAAAGGCCGCGGTTTTCGTGAATCCGAACCGCGCGAGTCTCCGGTCTTGGCGACGGCGCTCGGCGGCTTTCGCTTCCTCTTCCATCCGTGCGAGGGCCTCGTCAAACCGTACTTGAGCCGGCGTTCTTTCGTCCGGCGGCAGTCCGGCGACGTCATCGTCGTAAAGATCGACGCCGAAGAAACCGAGGACGAAGTCGAGCAGCTCGCCCGGATTGAAGCCGAGCCGGACGCCGCCCAGAAGTCCGGCGGCGACTTCGATCTGCGTCCAGCGGGCGGGATTCCCGCCGGCGGGTCCCGGCGGATCCCAAAGGGGAACGGGACCGAGTCCGCCGGTAGGGGATGCGATGATCGAGCAATGGTTTTTTCCGCGTCTCGCCGCGCTGCCGTAGAGATCGGTCCCGCTTTCTCCCCAAAGCAGAAAGCTGACCTCGCCGGCGGACGGTCCGGCGACGACCAGTCCGGCGAGCGTCCCCAGTTGGCCCGTTTCCCCGGCCTCGACGCCGTAGAGGTCGTAATGGGCGCCCAGTCCGGCACGCAACGGACCAATGCGCGCGGTCGCGCCGAGCCCGACGCCGACCGCCGCGGTGAAGACGTCCGCCGCGTCCGCGCGGCGGTTCTGCCAGTACGGAGACGCGCAGCCGGCGCAGAAGAGGACGGGGAGAAGGAGGAGGCGGCGTTTCATGGCGTGGCGGGGATGCGGGACTTCACGGCGGGTTGGCGACAAAGAACAGTTGGCCCTCGCCGAAGTAGAGCGAAATCGAGAAGACGACCAAGACGAGGCAGATGACGCCGAACCATCCCGGTCTGAACGGCGCCGGCAGCGCCTCTTCGTTTCCGCGGCGTTTCTTCAGGAGGAGGAGGCGGGAAACGAGGGCCGCCAGCAGGAGAACCGGAAACCAGGCGGGAAGCGCAAGATCCCCATCCAACGGCGTCCTGCATCCGGCCTTGGCGACGGTGACGACGTGAAGCAGGAGCACCAACCAAGACAGGCCGCGGGCAAACGCCCCGAAAGCGCGACCCGCTTCGCCGGGGTTCGACGGGGCGGAAGTCCGATTGTCCGAATTGTCGTCGTTCGTCATTGGCTTGTTTCGGAAAAGGGTTGGCGGATGGCGCGGGACTGCACGGGCGGCTACAGCACGCAGTCGAATGGATACGGGAGCGAGAGGTTTCGGACGGCGGCCTTCGCGAGCTGGTCGCTAGACGCGGCGGGGCCGTGGCTCCGGACGAGCGGGGCGTAGAGCGCGCAGAGCGCGAGGAGGGAGAGCGCGGCCGCCAGGACGGCGCAGGCGAGGCCGCGCGCGCGGCGGGAGAGGGTCGAACAGGGGGTGGAGGTTTTCATGGGAGGTTGGAGGTGAACGGGACCGGTCTCCGTGGGGGCGTCCAAGATGGTTCGCGTACCAACGAAGCCGGAGTCTAGAACAATTAGGTTTGTGTGTCAACATATTTTTTCCGGAGGCGCCTTCCGCGAGGGCCGGCGGACTACCGCGAGGTCTTCGCGTAGGAGGTGGCGCGGCCGGCGCCGGTCAGCGCCGGGCGGAGGCGGGGGCGTCGTCGTCCATCGTCCGGAAGAAGTGTTCGAGGAAGAACATCTTCTCCCGGGGGGCGGGGGCGGCCTTCGCGCCGGGCGCGTCGAAGGGCGTGGGTTCCGGCTCGGGCTGCGGCGCGGCGAGCATCGGGCGCAGGAGCGTCACGGTCTGCAGCGCGACGATCGCGAGCACCGCGAGCCAGAGGCGCAGGCCGCCCGTCGTGCGGACGCCGCCC
>JAFPUX010000216.1 GCA_017413145.1 Kiritimatiellia bacterium
CCAGCCGCGCCGTCGCCGCCGGCAGCTCCGCGCGACGCAGCGACGCGCAGCCCTCGAACGCCGACTCGCCCACCGATTCCACCCCCGCCGGCAGCTCCGCCGCGCGCAGCCGGACGCAGCCCCGGAACGCGCGCGCCGGGATCTCCTTGAGCGACGCCGGCAGCGACACCCGCTCCAGCGCCTCGCACCGCTCGAACAGCCCCGGCGCCAGCGCCGTCACCGGCCGCCCGAACAGATTGCGCGGCATGTCGACCTCCGCCGCCCCGCGCAGTTCCGGCGGCAGCTCGGTCACCGTCACGCCGCCGCCGAAGACGAGCGTGCGGTCGTCCAGGCCCCAGCCGCCCGCGTGCGCGGTCGTGGACGGCTCCGCGCCGCCCGCGCGCAGCGCGCAAACGGCAAGAAGAAGGAAGAAGCATCGTTTCATGTCGGACGAAGGTTAGAGGTCAGAGGTGAGAGGTGAGAGGTTGGAAGATTCAAACCGTGAATGGCGTGAAGGGCATGAATGGTTTGAAGCTGGGGGGCGCGGTTTGTCCGGCGACGTGGCGGGGTTACCGGAAGACGCCCTGTTGTTCGAGCGTGGTCCGATATCTGGCGCGGCAGGAATGGACGTAGACGAGGTTGGTGTCGGCGGGGACGACGTCGATCGACCCGTAGACGTGGTGGAACTTGTCGGGACGAATCCGCGTGAAGCGGTGTCCCCGGACGGCGAAGGGAATCCGGTCGCGCGCCGAAAGAAGAGCGGCCGGCCCGGATTCGTCCAAGACCACGGAACGGGCTCCGTCGGGTAGCGGAACCCCCGGAAACTCGTTCGCGAAACTCTCGACCGGAACGGTTCGTTCGAGTTTGGGGTGCAACTCGCGGCGGTAATCAAGCAGCCACAAGGCGGGGACCGCCAGCAACGCCACGGCAAGAGCAACGGCGGTCCATGCGGCGGATGCCGGCGCGCGGCCGAGACGCGCACGCCGGGTGTCGACGGCATGCCGGACGATCACCGCGACGACCACGATCCAACAGCCCGCTTCGGCGAATCTGAACAGGCGGGACAGTTCGAACCAGTCCTCGCGGGTCGCGCCCGAAAGCGAAAAGGCGTGGCGCATGCAGAAGCCCGACGCGGACAGGCAGACAACGGCCGCCATGAGCGAGAAAGAGGAAAGGAGGAGGGCGAGGCGTTTCATGCGTTGCTTTCTTTCGTGGCGGGGTGTTCGGGATTGTCCACAAATCGCAATTGTCCACAATTGTCCACAAATGGAAAAGTCAAATCAATTCTCCGCGTCCTCCGCGTGTTTGAACACAGAGCCACACGGAGCGGCGGGAGCGGCCGACGGGTCGGCTTCGCGCCCTTCTCGGATTCCGGGCCGCAGACGAAAATAGTTTTGATTTGGGTTGCCCCCAACCGCGCAACGCGGAACGGGGCACCCCAAAACAACCGCGTTCCCGCGCGGCGAGAACGCCGAAAGGGAGGCGAAGCGGAAGCTCGGCGCTCCGGCCGTCTCTGCGTGGCTCTGTGTTTCATTCCCGCTTCTCCGCGCCCTCCGCGGACTCCGCGTGAACTTTGGTCTCTGCGTCCTCCGCGTGGGATTCTTCCGCGGCGGGCGCGTTCGTGGCGAGGGGTGCGGGCACGAAGATTCGGACACCTCCGTCGACGACGGACACGCCGCCATTCGCGGCTGCGGCGATTTGTTCCAGAAACGTCAATGCGTCGGCGTCTTGAACAGACGCCGAAATCCGCGGGTCGGAGACGAACCGTTCCGGCAGGTTCCCGAAACCGGAACACCTGACGAGACGTCCCGGATCCGGTCCGTCGGACGAACCTTCGAAGAATGGAAGAAACCATTCGGTGCCGCCTTCGACCGCGGACCTCGACGGTTCTCCGGCGCGGACGCGTTCCGAGCGGAAGACGTGCCCGAGCAAATCGACGATTTCGCCCAGCGGAACGTTTCGCAGACAAGCGGTCGGCGTGGGAAAAGACCGCAGTTCCTTCTCGAGCGCCGAACCGGAAACGGCGTTTCCTTCCTCGGGACGGACGCCTCCGTCCGCACGGAAAACCGGATGCGTGGCCACTCGGACCGGATCGCCCCAGGTGGACGCCTGCAGAATGCCGTTCGAAGACGAATGGGAAAGCGCAAACGGATGGACCGATTTCCCGCGGACGGACGCGAAAACGGGCGATTCGCCGAAATCCGCGTTGAGCATGCCCGGTCCCAGCGCCCGTTCCTTTCCCACCTTCGTTTCCCAGCTCCAGAAATCCAACACGAGACCGCTGACGGAATCGGGATGGAGTTCGATGCCGGCGGCGATTTCCGTCGTTCCCGGAGACCAATCGATGTACAATTGTCCCAGGTTTGGATTGTGCTCGTTGGCGGACTGCCACAATTCCGCAATCGGCTGGATTCCCTCGCCAGCTATTCGAATCCGGAGCAGGAAATCGGCGGTCGTTCGACACCACGTTCCGATCAGATCGAACGGCGGCGAAGCCGGTTCAACGGGAAAGACGTCGGTCGAGACGTTGTTTTCGGCGTCGTGGTGAAACGATTGGAACTTCCAGATCGGCGAACCCTCGTTCGGGAAAAGAACGACGTCGCCCATGAAAGCCGCGTTCTCGTTCGTGGCGGGGGCTGCGCGCTTCGCGCATCCGAAAACGGCGGCGAGCGCGAGGAGGGGAAGGAGAAGGGCAAGGCGTTTCATGGGAGTCCTTTGGTTGGGTTGAAGGGGTTGGATAAAGGGTAATTTGCATTGACATTGCACGCGGTTTTTCGTAGAATGCACGGCGTTCTACGACAAAAGGAGCAATCTGCAATGACGACTTCCCTCACCATCCGGATGGACAACGGGCTCAAGGCCGATGCCGAAGAGTTCTTCGAGGACATCGGCATGACTCTCACGACGGCCATCACGTGCTTCTTCAAGAAGTGCCTTGCGGACGGGGAAATCCCGTTCAAGCTGACGCGCCAGCGCAAGGCGGCGCGCCTTGCGGCCGCGCTGGAGGAAGCCAAGGCCGTTGCGAACGACCCCGACGCGCCCACCTGTACCGATCCCGCGAAGATCGAAGAGTTCATGGTATCATGAAGTACGGCATCCGGAAAACCTCCCGCTACAAGCGAAGCCTCAAGAAGATGCTCAGGCGGGGTAAGGACATCGGCAAGATCGCCGATGTCGTCCGGCGTCTCGCCGAGGGCGAGACGTTGCCGCCGCAGTTCCGCGACCACGCGCTCACCGGCAATCTCGCGGGACTGCGCGACTGCCACATCGAGAATGACTGGGTGTTGCTCTACTACATCGAGCAGGACATTCTGGTCTTGGTTCTCGCGGACACCGGAACGCACGCCGATCTTTCCCTCTAATCCCCTCGTTCCCGCGCGGCGAGAACGCCGAGAAGGACATAGTGCGGAAGCTCGGCGCTCCGGCCGGCTCTGCGTGGCTCCGTGTTTCATTCCCGATCCTCCGCGTCCTCCGCGGGCTCCGCGTGAGATTGCCCCCCTGCGCTCTCCGCGTCCTCCGCGTGGGATTCTTCCGCGGCGAGACTCCGCGTGGCGGGGGCGGCATATTGGATCGTCGCGGCTTCGCGGAGCGCGACAAGGAGCTTGTCGCGCCGCTCGGCGAAGCGGGTCTGCCAGTCCAGAAGCAGGAACCGTTTGCGGGCATCGTCGGACGGAGCGTTCGGGTAGCCCTCCCGCAGCCCGTTCCAGAACGCGCGCGCATCCGGGTCGGCCGGCGGGTCGAGCCCCTCGTGCACGAACGCCCAGGCCGTGGCGAAGCCGTGCTTCTTCGCTTCGCGTTCAAGCAGGAAGTCGTCCGCGAACGCCGCCGCGACGAACGCGGTCGGCCGGTGGAGGCGGATCGCTTCGCGCGCGACCTCGCCCCGCGTGGCGACGACCTCGCCGTCCACCGTCACGGCGGGTGTTTCGTCTTTGCAAACGGCCATTCCGAAATCATGGTCGGTTGGGTAGCCGTCCGTCAGCGTAAACGAAACGCCTTCCTCGAAGAACCATGTGGGGTAGGATATCCCGGAACCCCAATCCACCCAGCATTCGCCGATCCGCCTCTCCAGCTCCTCGCGTCCGGCGTCGGTGAGCCGCGTCAGGTCGTCCAGGTTGCGGTCGATGATTTCCCGCGCGGCCTCGACCTCCGACGCGGGAAGCAGGGGACGGACCTCGATCGCGCCCGCGTAGACGCAGGCGTTCGACATCGCGGACGGCCTGCCGTCGAGCCGCCATCCGCCCTTGTAGTCGCGAAACCGGACGCCGAGGCGCCGGCCGGGCAGCGAGCCGGGCGGGGCGCCGAAGGCCGCGGCCGGGTCGGCCGTTCGCACCTTGATGCCGCCGAGGAGTTCGACGATCCAGTTCGTCGCGGCGTTGGCGTCTTCGCCCGTCTCCGGCTCGACGGACCGGATCGTGACCGGGAAGAAGGAGGAACCGCGCCACCAGTCGTCCGTCTTCCAGAAATAGAGCGACATCGCCTCGTCGTCGCCCTTGAAGGCGCGCGTTCGAAGCGCCTGGAACGCGTACATGTCGCCGTCGTTGGCGCGCCGGCAGAGTTCCTCCGATGAGACGGACTCGCCGATGGGGGCGGGGTCTGCGGCGGCGGCGAGGGCCGCCGCCGCAATGACGAATGACGTCGCCGCTGCGCGGCAATGACGAATGACGGAATGTTTCATGGCGTGGCGGGGTGTTCGGGATTGTCCACAAATCGCAATTGTCCACAATTGTCCACAAATGGAAAAGTCAAATCAATTCTCCGCGCCCTCCGCGTGTTTGAACACAGAGCCACACGGAGCGGCGGGAGCGGCCGACAGGTCGGCTTCGCGCCCTTCTCGGATTCTGGGCCGCAAGGGAAAAAGTTTTGATTGGGGTTGCCTCCAATCGCGCAACGCGGAACGGGGCAACCCAAAAACAACCGCATTCCCGCGCGGCGAGAACGCCGAAAGGGACGCGAAGCGGAAGCTCGGCGCTCCGGCCGGCTCTGCGTGGCTCTGTGTTTCACAAGGCGGGGCATGGGTAATCGAAAGGTTCGCTCCGCGACGGGCGGCGGCGTAGCCGCGTCCGCGCGGAGACGGAAATGGGCTAGAGCATGTTCGCGTTCGAGAGATAACCGATATTTTGGCTGGGGGTGGAATGGAACAAAACCAAAATTCAACTTGTGATTTGTTCCAGAACGTGCTAGTCTTCCCTTCCCGAAAGGAGACAACACATGCTGGAACGGCATCTTGGCGCCAAAATCCTCGAAGCGGCGGGGCAATACCCGGTCGTGACGCTTCTCGGTCCGCGGCAGTCGGGCAAGACGACGCTGGTCCGTTCGCTCTTTCCCGGCCATACCTACGTCGATTTGGAAGACCCCGACCTGCGTGCGCTCGCGACGGAAGATCCGAAGACGTTCTTCGAGATGAATCCCGAACCGCTGGTGCTCGACGAGGTGCAGCGCGTCCCGGAGCTGCTCTCCCGGATCCAGGTCCGCGTGGACGCGGACCGCGCGCGCAACGGGCGTTTCATCCTCACGGGAAGCCACCAGCCGAAGCTCAAGGAGGCTGTTTCGCAATCCCTCGCCGGCCGCACGGCGGAACTGGAGCTCCTGCCCCTTTCGATGGAGGAGCTGGGCGCCCGGACGGCGGGCGTCCCGACGGACGAGCTGATGCTGCGCGGCTTCATGCCCGGCGCGTGGACCGGCCGGACCTCGCCGACCGACTTCCACCGCAACTACTTCCGGACCTATGTCGAGCGGGACGTCCGGACGCTCCTGCAGGTGCGGAACACCGCGGCCTTCGAGAAGTTCCTCCACCTGCTCGCGGGCCGCGTCGGGCAGCTCGTCAACCTCGAGGGCCTCGCGGGCGAGGTCGGCGTGAGCGCCCCGACGATCGAACAGTGGATCTCGGTGGCCGAGGCGTCGTTCGTGGTCTTCCGGCTCCCGCCGTGGTTCGCCAACGTCGGCAAGCGGTTCGTGAAGACGCCGAAGATCTTCTTCACGGACGTCGGCCTCGCGGCCTACCTGCTCGGCATCGAAACGCCGCGGCAGCTGGCGCGCGATCCGCTCCGCGGCCATCTCTTCGAGAACATGGCCGTCGCGGAGCTCGTGAAGCTCCGCACCAACGCCGGACGGGATCCGGCGCTCTTCTTCGTCCGCGACTCGAAGGGGTTCGAGGTCGACGCCCTCTTCTCGTTCGGCGGGGACCTGCGGCCGCTCGAAATCAAATCCGCCCGGACCTTCGACACGGATCTCGTGAAGAACCTGTCCGCGTTCCGCAAGCTCGTTCCCGACTGCGCCGGGCCGCGGCTCGTCTACGACGGGGAACCGTTTCCCTCGCGCGCCGGCGCCCGTTGCCTCAACGTCCGCGATCTTTCCCGGGACTCCGTCTTCGGATAAAACACAGAGCCACACGGAGCGGCGGGAGCGTCCGATGAGTCGCTTCGCGCCCTTCTCGGATTCCGGGCCGCAGACGACAATAGTTTTGATTTGGGTTGCCCCCAACCGCGCAACGCGGAACGGGGCACCCCAAAACAACCGCGTTCCCGCGCGGCGAGAACGACGAAAGGAACGCGAAGCGGAAGTTCGGCGCTCCGGCCGGCTCTGCGTGGCTCTGTGTTTCACAAGGCGGGGCATGGCTGCGTGGCGGGGCGCGCTCTACGGACGGTAGCGGGCGACGGAAACGAAGAGCCAGCCGATCGCGGCGAGCCACGCGAGGACGAGCGGCCAGCGGCGGTGCAAGGATTCGGCGAGCGACTGGAGCGCGGCGACGGCGGCGAAGCCGAGGACGAGCCAGGCGAACAGCCTGGCAAGGTCCGCGCCCAGCGCGTCGGGGGGCGGCGCGCCGGCCGCGACATGCAGGAACGCCGCCGCCAGCAGATGGGGCAGGCACAGGCGGAGGCGCTTGAGAAAGCCGCCCGCGACGGAGGCCGCCGGGGTCGCCAGCCGCGCGCACGCGGCGCATCCCGCCAGGAGGGCGAGCCAGTCCGCCAGCTTGGTGTAGGCGTAGATGTTCCCGACGCCCCAGTCGTTCGCGCCGAGGAAGAAGCCGGGCAGCGTCTGCGTGAGCTGCCTGCACGAGAACGGAAACAGGCTGCCCCCGACGACCCACAGGACGAACAGGACGGGCACGAAGACGTGGGCGCGGAAGAAAACGGGCAGCTCGCGCTGGGAGCGCCGGAAGACGAGGAACGCCAGCGAAACGATCCCGGCGGCGAGCAAGGACGCGGCGAGCCGCCCGACGTCGCTCGCGCCGCGCCGCCCGTCGTCGGACAGGAACGGCAGGCCCAGGTCGTATGTTTCCGTGAAGAACCAGACCGCCCCCGCGACAAGGGCGAGGAAGGCGAGGGCTTGAAGAAGAATCCGGGAATAACGTTTCATGGGAGTCCTTTGGTTGGGTTGAAAGGGTTGAAGAGGTTGAAAGGGTAAAGGGTAAAGGGTAAAGTTGCGAGGCGTGGCGGGGTCAGTCGAACCACCAGTTGACGGCGGCTTCGGGCAGGAGGAGCAAGGGGAGGTAGAAGGCGAGGAACGCGGACGCGGAGAGCGCGGCCAGGGCGCGGAAGACCGCGAGGGCGGCGTTGCGGCGCCAACCGGCGAAGACGGCGACCGCCGCCGCGAAAGCGAGAAGGCCGGCGGCAATCCCCGCGAGGACCGATACGCCTTCGCTCTTCTCGAATAATGCGGTCCACGGTTGCATCCGGTCGTAAAACGCGAACGTCGGAGGCCACCCGCCGTAGAGGGCCTTGGCGCGGTAGGCGAATGCGGCGAAGCCCGCGGCGTGCAACGCGCCGAGCGCGGCGAAGACCGCGATTGCGGCGAGGCACGTCCGGCGGAACGACATCGTCGGCCGGGGCTTCGTCGAGCGGACGAAGACTTCGACAACGATGGCCAGGAGTGACACCGCGAACAATCCGGCGAACAGGATCCCGGCCAGAGGGTCGTAGGCAACCGACCACGGAACGACGTTTGAAAGGGCGGCGAAAAGTGGAGTCATTGGAGGGGGGGGCCGGTGCGGGGGTGGGTCTGATGACGGAGGATTCTAGCAGATTCCGATTTCCGAATTGTCATGGGATTGTAAAATTTTCGGGGCGGGAATTGTCGTTGTCTTCGTGGTGAAATTTGGCGTGGTGGTGACAAAACTTGATATTGAATTTTGGCGTGGCGGTGACAGATTGCTGGTTGAAAGTTTGGCGTGGCGGTGACATTTTGCTTGACGAACAGGCGTCCTTCGTGCGAGAATCCCCGCGTTGCAAGGACAGAAACGGAGGATTCCATGCCGCTTGATTTCAAACGGAAAGCATACGCGCAGATGCTGGAATGGAAGCGCACCCTCGCCGGGCGGTACGCGCTGCTCGTCGAAGGCGCCCGGCGCGTGGGCAAGACCCACCTCGTCCGCGAATTCGCCGCCCGCGAATACGAATCCTGCCTCTTCATCGACTTTTCCGGGCAGAACCAGCTCGTCCGGGACAGCAAGAAGGCGTTCACCGAGGAACGCGACGTCCAGGGCACGCTGGAGCGGTTGCAGACGCTCCACCGCGTCTCGCTCGTTCCCGGCCGCAGCTGCGTGGTCTTCGACGAGGTGCAGCGGTTTCCGGTCGCGCGCGAGGCCATCAAGCGGCTCGTGGAATACGGCAAGTACCACTACATCGAGACCGGGTCCCTTCTGGGAATCAAGGAGAACGTGAAGGACATCGTCGTCCCGAGCGAGGAGCACCGGATGAAGCTGCATCCGCTGGACTTCGAGGAGTTCCTCTGGGCTCTCGGAGCGGAGCGAACGGCCGACGCAATCCGGGAGCGCTTCGCGGAGAAGAAGCCGATGGGATGGCTCCACGCCGACACCGTGAAGCTGGCGCGGCAATATCTGGTGGTCGGGGGAATGCCGCAGTCGGTGGAAGCGTACTGCCTGGGCGAGGACCGCCGTCT
This sequence comes from Kiritimatiellia bacterium, assembly GCA_017413145.1. GTDB lineage: Bacteria > Verrucomicrobiota > Kiritimatiellia > RFP12 > UBA3636 > UBA3636. The sequence continues at coordinate 8,878 of JAFPUX010000216.1, forward strand.
GGAGGCCAGCGAGGCGGCCAAGCGAGAAATCCTTTCGCTCTACGAGTCGGACATCGGAAAATTCGCGGGGGGCTACGCGCCGAAGGTGCGGGCGATCTTCCGTCACGTCCCCTCGGCGCTGAACACGCGCGAGAAGAAGTTCCACCTGGCGGACCTCGGCCGGAACGCCCGGATGCGCCGGTACGAGAACGCCTTCCTCTGGCTCTCGGACTCGATGGTCGCGAACGTCGCCTACAACTCGACCGATCCGGGCGTCGGCCTCGAGATGAATCTCGACGATTCCCTGTTCAAGTGCTATCTGCTCGACACAGGGCTGCTGCTCACGCAGGCGATGGCGGGCGAACGCGACGCGGACGGCCGGCTCCTGCGCGGCGTGCTCTACGACAAGCTCGGCGTCAACGAAGGGATGTTCTTCGAGAACTACGTCGCCCAGGCCCTGACCGCCCGCGGACACGACCTGCTCTTCTACTCGCGGTCCAGTCCGCGGGTCGAAGTCGACTTCCTCTTCCGGAGCGGCATCAAGACCTGCCCGATCGAAGTGAAGAGTTCCGGCTACCGCGTGCACGCCTCGCTCGATTGGCTCGCCGCCAATCGGAAGAAGGGGCTCGGGACGAAATACGTCGTCTGCCCGGGCGACTTCGAAACCGACGGGGGCGTCACCTATCTTCCGTTCTACATGGCGCACTGCCTGTAGGCCGGGCGGCCTTGCATGGCGAGGCTTCCGCCACGCCGGCCGCGGCCGGGTGCCGCGGCTTCGCCGCTCGCTGCCGTCGGGTTTCATGGCGGGTTTCCTTTCGTGGCGGGGTGTGCGGGATTGTTCACAAATCGCAATTGTTCACAATTGTCCACAAATGGCAAAGTCAAATCAATTCTCAGCGCCCTCCGCGGACTCCGCGTGGGGGGCGAGAGCGGCGGGCGCGTTCGTGGCAAGAGCGGGGATGACGAGTTTGGTGCCGGAGGTCAGGTAGTTCGGATTGGGAACGGCGTCCTTGTTCGCTTCCCAGATGACGGACCACTTGTTGCCGTTGCCGTAGAAGAGACGCGCGACGCCGGAGAGCGTGCCGCCGTCCCAGCCCGTCGAGCCGAAGACGTAGGTGCGCGGGAGCGGGACGGCGAGAAATGCCGCGCGGTCGGCGGCGGTCCAGGCGTCCAGTTTCGCCAGAATCGCGCGGGCGGGCCCGTCGGGAACGCGGCGCCATCTGACATCCGGCAGTTCGATGTCGAGTCGCGTTTTCTTCGTCGAGCCGTCGATGATGCGGAAGAACTTGATGGACTTGGACGAGCCGTCGACCCGGAAACAGGAGAGAACGAGATCCGGATGGAGGATCTGGGCACAGATGCAGGGCTCTTCCGGCCGTCTCGGCTTCGGTCGAAGCTCTTCGAAGTTTTTCCAGTCCGCGAGCAATGCGAGGATTTCGTCGCCCTCGGCCTTGGAGACTGCGTGCGTTTCGCCGTCGCCGTCCTCGCGGGAGAATCGCTCGTAGCGGACGATCGTCGAGGCGTCGAGGAAGCGGTCGGTCAGGGTCTCCTCGATTTCGCGATTCCACTTCTCGCGGAGACCGACGAATTCGCGACGAACGGAGTCGGGAACCAAGCGGACGGGGCCGGAAGGACGGCGGACGCAATTTCCGAAGCTGTTGTTTTCGCACGCGGCCATCTGGAACGAATACTCGTTCGTGACGCCGGAGCCGGACATCACCCGAAGCGGGTTGCGCGCTTCGCACACGCCGATTTCCGGCCCGTAGGCGGGATCGGGCGTCCAGTTCTCGAAATCGGCGAGCAACGCTGCAACGCGCGCGGAATCGTCTGCCGAAAGGGCATGCCACTCGTAGGAGTCGTCCCCCACATGCCAAAAGCATTTCGTGGCGGGGTCTGCGGCGCGCGCCGGCGCGGCGGCGAGGGCGAGGAGGGGGAGGAGGAGGGCGAGGCGTTTCATCGGGTTGAAGAGGTTGAAGGGGTTGAAGGAGTTTAAAGTTGAAAGGGTAAAGGGAAAAGTGGCGGAGCGTGGCGGGGGCGGGGTCATGCTAAATGCGGCGTGGCGGGGAGAAGGAGAAGCGGATTCAGTCCAAAATGAGTTCACAATGCGGATTCAATCGGGCCCAAAGGGCAATGCACGGTTTGTACAAGGCAAACAGCCATTCGTGTCCGGTATAGTCCGTGGCCCAGAGGAACGAAGGACCTCGAGGTTTGCAAAGAACGCAACCCACCAAGGAAACTGCCGGACCGACAACAGGATGATTTCCGTTGTCTGTGAATTCTCTACAGGGGTTCGGCGTCTCGCGAAACACGTTGAAAAACACGAAGAACGACAAGACGTAAACTCCAAAAAGCCATACGACCCAAACCCGAAGGGACTTCATCGTTCCTGTCGGGAAAGCGAAGATGCGGCAAGCAAGGCGTTTCATCTTTGCGGACTTCGCGGACTTGGCGTGAGGGGTCAAGGGGACTTGGGGAGGAGGAGGGCGAGGCGTTTCATTGCGGGCGGGGGCGGGGAGGGGGAGGAGGGGGGTGAGGCGTTTCATTGGTTAAGTGGTTAAGTGGCGCTTCGCGCCGAAGTGGCGGCTGCGCCGCCTAAGTTGAAGGGTTGAAGGGGTTGAAAGGGTTGAAAGGGTTGAAAGGGTAAAGGGTCAAGTTGCGTGGCGGGGTGCGATGGGGCGTAGTCTACCATGGTTCACGGCGGCGAAGTTGTGGGAAAGTGTGGGAAATGAAGGGGGTGCTAGAATTTCCCCTAAATGGAGAAATGCAGAATAGGGGAAATTTTGCGGTGGCGCAAAAAGTTTCCCCTAAATTGCAAAATGCAGAATAGGGGAAAGTTTTCTCTTGCGTTCCGCGGACGCCAGGCGTAGACTCTCCCGCAAACCGGACACGAAAGGAAACGCCATGTTTTTCGGACGCGAAGAAATCATCGACCAGCTCGCCGCGCTCTGCCGCAAGCGCGTCGCGTCGCTCGTCACGTGCCGCGGCCGCCGCCGGATCGGGAAGAGCACGCTCGTGGAGAAGTTCGCGGAGCGCGAGGGATGCCGGCTGCTCAAGATCGAGGGGCGGCGCCCCGCGCCGGGGCTCGGCAACGCGGACGAGCTGGCGGCGTTCGCGAAGCAGCTCGCGGCGCAGACCGGGGCGGAGACGGCGCCGCCCGCGAACTGGTTCGACGCATTCCGGCGGCTCGACGGGAAGATCGACGACCGCCGCCGCACGGTGGTGCTGCTCGACGAGGTGTCGTGGCTCGCGCACTACGACGAAAGCTTCGCCGACGACCTGAAGATGTGCTGGGACAACCTGTTCAAGAAGCACGACCGGCTGGTGATGGTGCTCTGCGGGAGCGTGTCGAGCTGGATCAAGGACAACGTCATCGACAACTCGGCCTTCTACGGCCGGCGCTCGCTCGACATCGTCGTGCCCGAGCTCCCGCTCGCCGACTGCGCCCGGTTCTGGGGCGCGGCGGCGGAGCGGATCGACGCGCGGGAAATCCTGGACGTGCTGTCCGTGACGGGCGGCGTCCCGCGCTATCTGGAGGAGGTCGACCCCGGGCTTTCCGCGTTCGAGAACATCCGCCGGCTGTGCTTCCTCCCGAACGCGCTCCTGCGGACCGACTTCGACGAGATGTTCCGGGACGTCGTGACGCAGGAGCGGGACTTCTCGGCGACGGTCCTGAAGTGCCTCGCGGACGGCTCCCGGAGCGCGTCCGAAATCGGCAAGGCCCTCCGGCTCGGGAAGGGCGGCCGCGTCTCGGCCGCGCTCGCCCGCCTCGCCGAGGCGGGGTTCGCGGCGGAGGACGACGCCCGCGACCCGGAGACCGGACGCGAGCCGCGCGAACGGCGCTGGCGACTGCGCGACAACTACGCGCGCTTCTTCCTCAAGTACGTCGAGCCGTTCGCCGGCGCGATCGACTCGGGCTCGTTCCGGCTCGCGAAGCTCGAATCGCTCGACGGCATCGAGTCCGTGATGGGGCTCGCGTTCGAGAACCTCGTCGCGAACCACGTCCGCGACCTGCTCCCCCTGCTCAACCTCCGCGACGCGCTGGTCGTCTCCGCGTCGCCCTGGCGGCGGAAGGGCTCGAAACGGCCGCGTGGGCGCACGGGCTGCCAGATCGACCTGCTCGTCCAGACGCGCCGGACCGCGTGCGTCGTCGAGGTCAAGCGGCGGCGCGAAATCGGGCGCGAGGTCGTCGACGAGGCGGACGCCAAGATCAAGGCGCTTTCGCTCCCGCCCGGCGTGTCGGCCCGCGCCGCGCTCGTCTACGACGGCGCGCTTTCGCCCGTGGTCGAGGCGGACGGCTATTTCGATTCCATCGTGCCGTTCCGCCGTCTGCTCGGACTCTGACCGCCGCCCCGCACGGCGCGGGACCGGCGGCCTTGCACGGCGTGGCTTCCGCCACGCCGGCCGCGGCCGGGTGCCGCGGCTTCGCCGCTCGCTGCCGTCGGGTTTCATGGTGGGTTTCCTTTCGTGGCGGGGTGTGCGGGATTGTTCACAAACCGCAATTGTTCACAATTGTCCACAAATGGCAAAGTCAAATCAATTCTCCGCGGACGGGGCATGCCCAAAACAACCGCCATCCACGCCATCCTCGGCCTCCGCGTGAGTTTCGTCCGCGGCGGGGCGCCGCTGGGCGAGGGTCAGCCGGATGACATCGCCGTCCACGCGCCATTCCAGGCCGCTCATTTCGGCGATCATGTCGAGCGCGGAATACACGCTGACGGACTTCATCTTGCACGTGACGAGGGGGAGCGAGTCCACGGCATCTGCCGGGACGTCGAGGACGAAGGTAACGCCCTGGCCGCGGGCGGCGGCGACGAAATCGTCGTGATTCCTTGCGAGGTCCTCGAGTTCAGCCACCACGTCGACGACGCTCGACTGACGGAAGTCGACGATGGGCAGCACGATCCGCTTCATCTTCTCCGCGACCGGCCCGGACGGCGGGGACGGCGGTTCGGGCTCGACGGGCCTTTGGGACGCGGCCGCGGCGGATTCCAGCAACGGGCCCAGACCCGGAACGACGGCGACCGGCGCGCCGGGATGGATTTCGTGGAGGAAATGTACGAGCGCATCGCCGTTTCGCGGATCGGGCCGAAAGATCAAGAAGGGAAACACACTCATGTCGTCCGGCCCGAGTTGGATCCTGTTTCCGTCTTCGTCGAAAGTGAACGTCGAAACGGACTCAAGACCCATCGCCGCTTCCCACCGGGAAACGGTCGCGTGCGGCGCATGGACCATGACCTCGAAGCAGTGTTTCAAGAGCATGGAATTCGTCGGAGCCGTTCCGTTTCGCGCCTGCGCGAAGGCGGCGGCGAGCTTCTCCCGGAACCCGTCCGGCAGGTTGAGCGGGGGCCGTCCGGTGCCGGCAGGAAACACCTCGAAGCTCCGTGTCGGCGCCCGTGCAACCGCATGGCATGCGGCGGCAACATCAACACCGGTGGGGACGGCTTCCTTGCGGGATGATTGCGACGCGTTCGTGGCGGGGTCTTCGGGGCTCTGCGCGGGCTGGACTTCCAGTTCGCCGGCGTAAACCGTTCCGTGCAGGGCGTTGGTGGCGGCGGCGCGGTCGACGAAACGGACGGTGAACCGTTTGCCCGGTAGCTCACCGACCGATGCGCAGAACGTCTTGACCGGACTGTGGACGCGGGCCTTGATGCCGCTTGCGAACGATACAACCCAGTTCTTGCGAAGCTCCCGCGGAGCCGTTACGTCGATGGATACCGACTCGACAACCAAGGGGAGCCAGTCTCCGTTCGCCAATGCGGACGCCAGAGGGGAATCGGCGGAAGCGGTCTCCGCGGACTCCGCGTGGGATTCTTCCGCGGGGCTCTGCGTGGCGTTTTCGTGGGGCGTCGGTTCGGCGGACTTGGCGGCGCTGCGGGCTTCGACTTCGCGTGCGAAGGCGAGCGCTTCGGGGTCTCCGGCGAAGAGCGTTTCCTTGCGTTCGAGGACGGCGGTCGCGAGATCGCCGCTCGTGGGGTCGGCGCCCCACGTCGCGCCGTGGTCGCGAAGCCAGGCGTCGAGGGGCCTGACAACCCGCCACGGCAGGCACGGGAAGTTCGTGTAATACCGCGGATTCCGGTTTTCGATCTGATGGTCGTATTCGCGCAGGAGCAGCAGGGCGAGGGCGGGGACGTGTGCGTCGCCGCCACCGCGTTTGAGCCGTTCCAGCGCGCGGTCGACATATCCCGGAACGGCGCTGATCTGCCATGGTTCCGGGAAGGTCGTCCGCACGAACGGAACGCGCCAGCACCAGCGGCGCAGGATTGCAAGATCCTCCGCGGGCGTGCGGGGCGCTTCATGGGCGACGAAATCCCCGTCCGCCCCGATTTCCAGGTCGAGTTTCGCCGGAATGTCGTCGTGGACGTAGACTCCGTCGAGCCTCAACGTCGGGTGTTCGGGATCGTCGTCGAGATCGACGCGCCGCACGGCGAAATCGTAGAGCAGCGCGAGCGGGTCGTGGACGGGCGGCTCGTCCGCCGTGAGGTCGCCGGCGAAGCGCAGGATGCGGGTCGTGGCGGGCGACGTCCAGTGGAAGAGCGCGATCGTGCGGCCCGGGAAGGGGCGGCCGTCGTCCGATCCGAGGAACACGACGCCGAAGACGTCTTTTGCCGGGGCGTCCTCCCCGAACGGACGCACATCGCGGACGAAGTCCCACGGGAAGCAACCGGGGCGTTCTTCGCAGGTTCGCAGGACACGCCGTGCCGACGGATCGAGCGTTTCAAAGTCGAACCCGCCCTTCGCCGCTTCCGCGACTCCGGCCCGGATGTCGGCGAACGCGTTGGCGAGAACCGAGCGCGAAGGGGCGTTCGTGGCGGGGTCATCGGCATGCGCCGGCGCGGCGGCGAGGGCGAGGAGGGTGAGGAGGAGGGCGAGTTTCTTCATGGCGTGTTTCCTTTCTTTGCGGACTTGGCGGACTTTGCGTGAGGGATCAAAGGACGGAAGGGACAGAAGGGACGGAAGGGACGAGAGTTCGGGATTGTTCACAAATCGCAATTGTTCACAATTGTCCACAAAGCCAAATTCAAATCAATTCTCCGCGTCCTCCGCGTGAGATTCTTCCGCGGGGCTCTGCGCGGCGGGGTCGCGGCCCTCGCCAGCGAGGAAGCGGCGTTCTTGCTCGATCCGCCGCGCGATTGCGTCGCGGCGGGTCTTGATGGCGGCTGTCTCTTCGGCGGTCCGGGCGGTGTCCGTCTTTGCGAGCTCTTCGTCCAGCCCGCGGACTTCGTATTCGAGTTGCTCGATTGCGTGACGGATGCGTTCCGCTTTGCCGGCGGGAGTCGCGGCGGGCGCGTTCGTGGCGGGGGCTGTATTCAATGCCGGAATCGTCAGTTTCAAACCGGGGCGAACGATATTTGGATCAGGCAAGACCGTTTTGTTCGCCTCCCAAATGATTCTCCATTTCGATCCGTTCCCGTAGAACAAGGCGGCGATGCCCGAAAGCGTTCCGTTGTCCGGACCATCGTGGGCGCGGTATTCGCGCGGTAGCGGAAGATTGCGATACCATGTCTTTTCGGCTTCGACAACATCGACCCGCCAAGCCGTCATTCGCTCGGCAATGGCCGAGAAGACCGGCGCCGGCAGATGGAAATCGGCAAAGAATACACGGTCGTCGGACAAAACGATCAGACCGGAGTGTCCCCAAAAACGAAAAGTACGGACGATTCCGTTCGTTAGCACCATGTCGATTTCCCGGACGGGCATCAAATAATTCTCCGTCCCGAATAGTGTCCAGTCTTCCGTCTTTCCGAGCAATGCGAGAACCGCCTCCCCTTCTGTTTGCGAAACGGGATGGCGGTAGATTCCCTCCGTTCGGGCGGCCTCGCGCAGATACTGGCTTCCTTCCCAAAAACGAAACTGCACCACTTCTGCGGCCGACGGAATGGAAAACCCTTTTGCCTCCAGACGGTCATTTGCGTTCGGAAGTCGTTCGCCGTCGTTTCGGTCATACGGGTCTTTGACGCTGGTTGCCGATACGCTGCCTGCCGCGAGGGCGAGGAGGGGAAGGAGGAGGGCGAGGCGTTTCATTGCGGGCGGGGGCGGGGTCAATGCTGAATGATGAATGCTGAATGATGAATGCGGCGTGGCGGGGTGCTGGTCAGAACCTGACGTTTAAAAACGGAAGTGCGATGCAGTCTTCGCACATCTCCATGTTCGCGGCGCCAAGTTGGACGCCGTAAAGCGAACTTGTCATGTTGATCAAGCCGAGTTGGAATCCTTCAAGGCGTTCGGCGGTGTTGATCAGCCCGATCTGAACGCCTTCAAGCCTGTTGCAAAAGTTGATGAGACCGGCTTGCAATCCGTACACACCGTGATCGCACTTGTTGAACAGTCCGATTTGCGCGCCGCCGAGGACATCGCCCTCCGAATAATTGAAAACGCCGAGCTGCAAGCCGTGGAATTCTTCCGCGAGATTGACGAGGCCGATCTGGACGCCGGCAAGATAGCCGGCATCGTTCACGACGCCCGCGTCGATGCCGATCACGCCCGCGTGCTTCGCGTAGGGCAGCGAGAGGCGGACGCCCAGCACGGACGCATCCTCCGAACCGATCTGCACGGGTGGAAAGATGCCGACCGCGAGGACGGGAACGATCGGAGGATAGCGATCCTCGGTTTCGGCGTTCGTGGCGGGGTCTTCGGCACGCGCCGGCGCGGCGGCGAGGGCAAAGAGGGGGAGGAGGAGGGCGAGGCGGTTCATGCGGTGTTTCCTTTCGTGGCGGGGTGCGGGGAATGTTGCCAATGTGGAAGTGTTGCCAGTTCCAATGTTGCCAGTTGCCAGTGGCAGTGGTTACCGCACGAGGTCGCGGAGGGGCGCGGTGCGGGCGCCGGCGGCCTTCGCGGCGCGGCCGAAGGCCTTGAACCGTGTCTGGAACTCCCCCTCCGCCGGGAGGCCGTCGGGGCGTTCCGCCACGAGGGCCGCGCAGTCTTCCATGAACCGGCGCAGTCCGTCCAGCGCGGCGCGGACTTCGTCCGGCGCGCCGTCCGCGGGGAGCGCCGCGAGGTCGGCGGCGACCCGTTCCAGCAACGGGATCATCGCGGGGTCGGTGCGGTCGTCGGGCTCGCGGCATTCCGATTCGAAGAAGACGCCGGCGACGAGGTCCACGAGGACGTCCAGGGCGGCGCGCTCGCGCGCGCCGGGCGGCAGCGGCGCGGCGCCGAGCTTTTCCGCGAGCGCGTCGTAGGCGGCGTCCTCCGGCGGCGGCGGGACGAAGCCCTCCGAGCGCAGGGCGTCGAGGATCGCCGTCGCGGGCGCGGTCTCGCCCGCGCGCTCCCAGCATTGCGCGAGGTGGAACTGCCGCGTCTTCCGGCCGGCGGCGCGGCGCGCGCGCATGAGCGAATCCCACTCGGGCGCGGTGCGGCTGTCGGCGCTTTCGAACGCGGCGGCGAAGCGC
>JAFPUX010000217.1 GCA_017413145.1 Kiritimatiellia bacterium
AACAAGATTGAACTGCCCAACAACATTTATGGACGCATTGAACTGACTGGCGGCACGCTCCAGGCGACCGGCGACGTGACGTTTAAGCTCTCATCCGAAAGCACCACGAGTGCGACGGCAGGCAACGCCTACGCGAAGTTTATGGCAAATGCAGACATGACGCTTGATATCGCCGACGGCAAGACTCTCAATATGCATCCTTTTGCCTACGAGCCTGGCGAAGACGGCACGAACTACGCGAAGATTACGCGCACTGGCCTGGGAACGCTTCTTCTTGCGGACGTTCCGTATTCGCTCGACCTGCAAAGCGGCACGACGACCTTCTCCGGCAATTCGCGCACGGCGATGGGAACGCTCAATGTCGCCGCCGGGCAGTCGTTCACGATAGCGAACGCCAACACGACGCTCGCGACGCTTGAAGACAACGCCGGCACGATAACGATTGCCAAGCCGGGGCTTGCCGTCAATGCCGTCGGCGCGGGCGCGACGCTCTCCGGCGCGTTCGCCTTCAACACGGCGTCGTTCGCCGAGGGCGACACGGTCGTGACGACGCCGGACGCGACGCTGCGCGCTGCCATCAAATCCGCCGCCGAAGTCGCCTTTGAATCGGCTGGCGTGGCGATTATCGAAAGCGGCGACGCGCTCACAATCGGTGCCTCGACCTACATCTTCGATTCGACGTCCGTCACGGACTTGAACGATCCCGCCGGCTGGCAGAACGGACTCCCTGCCGCCGGACGCGACGTCATCGTTTCCGGCGCGGGCGTGAACGCGATAGTCGCCGCCGACTTGACGAACGTCTGGAACTCGATTACGGTCCAGGACGGCGCGTCGCTGACTATCGCCGCCGACGGCATGACGCTCCCTTCGCTCGTCTTGCGTGGCGACTCTTCGCTCGATGTCAATGGCGACTTCACGCTGGGCTCGCTCTCGACGCTTCTCGGCGAAGGCGTCTATCCCACGCTCGCCGTTGCATCCGGCGCGACGCTGACGGTTCCTGCGAACGCCAAGTTCTCGAACGTCCATCTCGTTCTGGCGGACGGGTCGACGCTTTCCGAGGCGTCTGGAGGCGAACTCGTTTTCGGCTATGCCTCCGCCGGCGAGACGGCTCGCTTCACGATGTTTGCGACAAATGCCACGATAGGCGCGGCCACCGGCAATCTCGCGCTCGCATTCGGCTGCCCCGCCTCCGGCGGAACGGTCGCAATGGACGCGGCCATCGAACTCGTCGATGTCGCGCTTCCGGAAATCTACGGGCTTGTGCTTGGCGAGAACAATCCGACCAACGCGCCATTCGCCGTGCTGGCCGACGGGACGGGCCTCTACTACCACAACAAGTTCAAAGTTGCCGGAGCCGCAACGCTTCAGGTCGCAAATGCCACGCTGCGCAACGCCGGCTTCAACAACGACTATGACATATTCCACATCGCCGAGGCGGGGCAGGTCGTGGCCGGTGAAAACGGCAATGTCCAGCACCATGTCGCAGGCGGGGCAAACCAAGCAACGGCCGTCCGCGGCCATTCGGATACGGATCGTCCGGGCGTCGTGCTTGCGGGCGGCTCGTTCTATCCGTGGACGCTCTACCATTTGAGCGCACAGTCGAGCCCCGGCGGCAGCGACGGCAACCGCACGATGTCCGTCACGGCGGACTCCTTCTACGACCTTGCCAACGACGACTTCTGGGGACGCAGCGAAACGGCGTTCAACCGCTTGAAGTCAGTCGACATCGAAGAAGATGCGACGCTCTATCTGCGCCGCCGCGAAGACGATTCCTGGGGGTCCGGCGACCGCGACTTCATGGTCGCAGCAACTCCGATCGCCGGCGCGGGCAATCTCTTCGTAACCAACACCACCCCGGCAAGTTCATACTCCGTCACGTTCCAGGGCGGCATGAACACTGCGACCGGCACGCTTGCCGGCGACAAAAACTCGCTCATCTGCTTTGCCGACGGCGCGAACTGGGCGGGAACGGTGGTGGCGAACGGGAACGTCGCGCTGACGAACGGCGCCGAGGCGGCGAGCGTCACGTTCGGCGCGCTGCGGCTCGAAAGCGGTACGTTCCCGATCCGGCTGTGGCATGACGCGGAGAACGGCTACACCGTCGACCACCTCAACATCACGGGCAGTGGAATCGACTGCGCGGGCGGACGGTTTGAACTGGTGCCGCAAGGCGACTACACCTTGCCGAGGGGCACGAGCGTCTATCTGGGCCGGTGGGCGAAAGCCGCCGTGCCGTCCGGAGCGGTCTGGTTCAACGGCGCGGTCATGCAGTTCCTCGCCGCCGATGTTGACGGCGAGCCAAGCCGGTCCGACGTCTACCTGCGCGCGTTGTCCGGCTTTATAATCACGATTCGTTGACATCCCGGACGGGCGGATGATTCGATGAAGACGCTCTGGACGATGGCCGGCCTGGCCGTGTCGCTGACGCTCGGCGCGGAAACGGTACTGCTGGACCGCACCGCCCCCGGCGGCACGTCCATCGACATCGCGCTGCCAGAGCGCGCCGTGTCGGACGCCGACCGCGCCGTCGGCGAGATTTCGCTCTGGATCACGGCGGGCAACGGCTACACGGGCTGGACGTGGGCGCTGCCATCGCGCCCCGACGACCTCTACCTGACGGACGGCGCGGCGCGCTCGCCGCTCCTCAATCCGACGAATCCGGCATGGGGCGACCTCGGGCCGATGCCGCCGGGCGCGCGGCGCGAACTCCGGTTTCGGCTGCCGCCGGACGCGCGGCGGCTGCGGCTCGTCTGTGCGCGCGGCGTGTTCGTGTGGGGCGGGAACGCACACGGCGACTTCCGCACGGAAATCTGGAAGGGCGTGCGCGCGCACGTGGACGGCTGGGTGGACGCCGCTAACCGCTGCGGCTTCGTGGACATGAAGGACGTGCCCGCCGAACGGTACGTCTTCACGGTTGCGCCGCTCGGCGTCAAGGGCAAGAAGCCGCGCCGCATCGAGCAGACTTCGCCGGTAATGCGCGTCAGAATGCCGCTGGACGGCACGGCGCTGGCGGTGGCGGTCGAGGCATACACGGCGCGCGACGGCGTTTTCCGCCAGACGCTGGAGCTGCGGCCGCACGCACGGCCGCTTGCCGCGCCGCTGGAGCCGGGCGAAATCGCCGTCGGCCACTGCGTCTACGACGGCGACCGGCGGTTTGCGGACGAAATCGTGACGAACGGGCTCTGCAACCTGATCGTGTCGTGGAACAAGCTTGACGCGCTCACGGGGATGCCGTCCGGCGTGCGCGCCGCGTTCGACCGCCGGGGAATGAAGTTCATGACGATCTACGGCTACGACCACCGCGACGCGACCGATCCCGTGCGCGCCGCGCTCGGGCCGCGCTACCTCTGGAACAACGTGGGCGAACTCGCGGGCTATCTCTACCAGGGCCCGAAGGAGGCCGCCGCCGTAGGCGTGCCGCAGGACGGGGGCGACCTCGGCGCGGCCAAGGACCGGTTCGTCAACGTCTTCATGCAGCGCTTCGTCAGGAACCGTCACCGCGACTACGGCTACGTGTTCTCGACGTCCGGCTCGCCGCTCGGCTGCTACGAGCTGCAGGGCGGGATGGACTTCATGTGCAACGAACTTTTTGCGGTCGGGTCGGCCAACGTTGCGTATGCGACGAGCGAGGCGCGCGGCGCGGCGCGGAAATGGCGGCCGGAGTTCTGGGGCGGATGGCTCGCGGAGGAGTGGCAGACGTTCCCCGTGCCGTATGCAAGCGCGCAGAAATACGACCTGCTGCGCACGGCGATGCGCCAGCAGTACCTGATGGGCACGTCGCTCGTCGTGCTGGAGTCGGGCGCGCAGACGACCCAGGCGCAGAAATACACCGCCGGGGCGGACGGCGTGCGGCAGTCCTACGACGACCCGGCACCGCGCGCCTACCGCCGGGCGGTAAGGGAGTTCTACGACTGGACGCGGGCGCATCCGCGCGACAAGTCGGGCCCGCAGGTGCGCGCCGCGTTCGTCATGGGCAACAACGACGGCTTTGTCGGGATGTGCCATCCGTCGTTTGCGATCTGGGGCCAGCACGCGACCGCCGCCACGAACGCCGACTGGCGGTGCGGTGCGCCGGAGGCGACGTGGGAGCTGGTCAAGGAGACGGTCTTTCCGCTTGTCGAAGACGCGCTCAAGCCCTATCCGAACAATTGGCTGGCGGCGACGCCGTTCGGCCAGGTGGATGTCGTGCAGGTGGACGACGAGGTCTGCCGCCGTGACCTGGCGCGCTACGACCTTTTGATGTATGCGGGCTGGAACACGATGACGCCGCGCATCTTGCGGGTGCTGGCGGACTGGGTGCGGCGCGGCGGCGAACTGGTCGTCTGCCTGCCGCACTTCTCTGTCCGCACCGACCGCAAGTCTGACGGACTCGGCCCTGCGGACCTGATCAACGGCGGCGACCTGCGCGAGCTGGTGCCGTTCAAGGCCGAAGGGCGGGAGTCGGAGGGCGTGAAGGCGTTCACGGTCGGGAAGGGGACGGTGCGGCTCGTCACGGCGTGGACGTATCCGGGCAATCGCGGCCGGGCGGCGGATCTCTACCGCCGCGAGATCGAGGCGGCGCTCAAGCGGCATCCCGCCGCCGTGACGGTGGCTGGCGAGGGCGCGCGGCGCATCTCGTACGCCGTCTATGCGAATACGGCCTATGTGCTGAACATGGACTGCGTCCGGCCGCAATCGGTCGTCCTCAACCTGCCGAATGGCCGCCGCGAATCCGTCACGCTCGCGCCGTGCGAACTGCGCGTCGTGAACCTGAAAGCGGACACGGCGCGGTTTGCGGACGGGCTTCGGCCGCTCGCGGAAAACCCGTAGGGTCAGAGAGGGTCAGAAGGGTCAGCAACTGT
>JAFPUX010000218.1 GCA_017413145.1 Kiritimatiellia bacterium
CTGCATGTGGACGCCCGCCGCGCCGCCCTGCTGCCAGTAGTTGATGGACGTTCCGCCGCGGGTCGCGAAGTTGTTCGTGATGACGCAATGCGTGATCAGTCCGTTCAGCGAGAGGCAGGCTATGCCGGCGCCGCCGGCCTGCGTCTTCGCCGTGCCGCCGGGGGCGATGGCGCACATGATCGCGTTGCGGACGATGCAGTTCGTCACCGTGCCGCCATTCGAGTCGATCAGAATGTTGCCGCCCTTGTTGTCGCCGCCGCCGCCGAGCTGCCCGCCCTCGACGGCGAGGCCCGACAGCACCGCGCCCGCGTTGTTGACGACGAAGACGCGGCACGCTCCCGTGCTGTTCGCTCCGCTCGTCTTTGTCAGGCCGCCGGCCGTGTTGCGCACGACGACATCGGCCGGATCGCCCGTGTCGCCGACGACGGTGATCGCCTCGGTCACGGAGATCGCCGCGGCGACTTCGTACGTGCCCGCGAGCACGCGGATCGTGTCGCCGTCCGCCGCGACGTCCACGGCGTGCGCGATGGTCGCGAACGCGGCTTCGCGCGTCGTGCCGGCGTTGGCGTCGCCGCCCGTCGTGGAGACATACCAGTCGGCCGCGGGGGCGGACGCAGCGACAGAGAGGGAGATTGCGGCGGCGATCAGAGTTCGGGCTGCGTTCATCGTGTGGTCCTCGTAGGGCGGTGGTGGCGGTGGTTGGAAACGGTTGCAAGGCGAATTCTACTACCTGCGGGAGCGCGCCGGAAACTACACAACCGTGTAGTACCGGCCCCGCCGAGCGGCGGAGCCGCGAGTGCGGACCGATGCCGGTCGGGCGGGAGCGCGTGTCGCGCTCCCGCCCGACCGGCGAAGTCGCGAGCCTATTCCTCGAGCGTGCCGATGCCGACCGCGAAGAGATGCGCGTAGGGCTGGTCCAGGACGGCCTCCAGGACGCCGAGCGTGTCGAGGGCGCCGTTGGTCAGGGTCGCGGGGAGGCGGAAGGCGCTGTCGTCGTCCAGGTTCTCCTTGCAGAGGAGCGCCACGACGACCTCTCCGCGGGCGTCGACCTTGCCGGCGCGGAAGCCGACCGTCAGCGTGTCGCCCGCGAGGTCGATTGACGTGAACTCGACGTAGGTGTGGCCTTCGTAGTCGTCCAGCGCCTGGATGCCGCCGCCGTTCGGGCCCGGGATGTCCCAGGGGCGCGGCTGCGCGTCGGGGTCGAATTCGTAGCAGCCCATCGACGGCGTGTCCCAGACGAAGTACTTGTCGTCGAGGTCCTTGGCGATGGCCGCGTAGGTCGAGCCCGCCTCCTTCGCCGGAGAGGCCTCCAGCAGGTGGTAGTCGCCGTGCGCGGCGTCGACGAACAGCGGATCGCCGAACAGGGAGCCGGGAGCCTGGTTCGCCTCGCTCTCCAGTCCGAAGAAGCAGTTCCGGGAGTTGACCGAGTCCTTCAGGACGTCCGTGATCGAGAAGTTCGACTCGTTCCCGTTCATCGTGTTGCCGACCGCGATGGTGTCGACGATCGTGGCCTTCCCCGGGACGAAGCCGGCCATGTGCTCGAAGCGGATGCCGCCCGCGTACAGGGTGCCCGTGTTGCCGACGACCGTGCAGTTCCGGACGACGCAGTCGTGGTTCGCCCCGCGGATGCCGATGCCGCCGCCGGATCCGTTGCCGCCGATGAGGTTGCCGACGACGAGGCACGCGTCGACGAGCACGGGGCCCTCCGTGTCGAGCGCGCCGATGCCGGCGCCGTAGACGTTCTGGACCTGCGTCGACCGGTTGTCCGCGACGAGGCAGTGGTCGATCGCGCCCTGCCCGCCGGAGAAGGAGACGCCGCAGCCGTACGTGTAGTGGGCGCTGCCGACGTTGTTGCTGATGCAGCACCACGAAATCGTCCCGTTCTTGACCCACGCGCCGGCGCCGCCGTAGGACGAGGTCGTCGGGTTGACCTGCACGCCGGTGGCGCCGGACTGCGTGTTCGCGTTGCCGCCCGTCAGGGTGAGCCGTGCGACCGTCGCGTTCTCGTCGACCATCGCGAGGCGGATGGCGTAGCCGGCGGCCGGCCGGATGACCGTGTTCTCCCAGCCCTGGCCGACGAGCGTGACGCCGCCCGTCACGTTGAGCTGCGCGTCGATCTCGAAGATGCCGCCGGCCAGGACGACCGTGCCGTGGGTCGGCGCCGCCGCGTCGATCGCGTCCTGGATCGTCCACCGGGTCGCGGCCGGATCGCCCTCGACCGGAGAGACGACGCCCGGCACGACGGGCTTCTCGTACGTGTACGTCGCCGTGGCGACGGCGCTCGGCCCCAGGTCCGCCGCGTAGGCGCGCGCCTTGACCGTCGTCGTGGCGGAGAGCGCGATCGGCCCGGTGTATTCCGCGCTCCGATCCGTCGGACGGGAACCGTCGGTCGTGTAGTAGATCTTCGCGCCGGAGGTCGCGCAGGTCAGCGTCACGTTCGTCGTCGGGTAGAAGACGGCGCCCGACGCGACGTCGAACGCCGGCTTCGCGGCCAGTTCGGCGTACTCGTAGCAGCCCATCGACGGCGGGTCGGAGAACGCCGCGCCGGCCAGGTCGTCGCCCATCCCCTCGTAGGCCGCGCCGCCGCCGACCGCGGGGGAGGCCAGCTCGAGGCGGTAGTCGGCGTCCTCGGCGCCGACGAACGCCGGGGCCCCGTACAGGCTGTTCGCGCCGAGCTTGTCCTCCTCGACGTCGAAGAGGCAGTAGTCGACCCCGCCGTCGTAGGAGAGCTCCACGGTGGCGTTGGTGCCGGTCGTCGTGTTCCCGGCGACGATGCAGTCGAGCATCGCGAACTTGCTTCCCGTGTCGGCCATCGTGTAGACGGCGCCGGCGACGGACCGGGGGGCCGCTCCTTCGGCCGAGTTCCCCGCGATCGTCGTGTTGCGGACCGTCATGGGGTAGTTCACGCTTTGTGCCCAGAGCTCGACGACGATGCCGCCCGCGCCGCCGTAGGTCAGGGCGCCGGTTCCGAGCTGGGCGTTGCTCACGACGTTCCCGGCAACGAGGCACGCGTCGACCGTGACTGGACCGGTCGGATGCCGGACCGCGATGCCGCCGCCGAACGAGGTCTGCAGCCCCTTGACCAGGTTGTCCGCGACGATCGAGTGGTCGATCTGCCCCCGGCCGTCGCCGAAACCGACGCCGCCGCCGTAGTTGTTGGCGGAGATGTCGGAGCCGGACACGTTGTTGGTGATGCAGCACCAGGTGATCGTGCCGTCCGCCACGAACGCGCCGGCGCCCCAGCTCCAGCCGCCCGGCTTGTCCACCGAGCCGCCGGTGATCGCGACGTGCCCGACCGTCGCGCCGTCGTCGATCCACACGACGCGCGTGTCCGCGGTCGGAGTCGCCGAGACCTGCTTGAGGACCGTCCGGTCCCAGCCCTGGCCGACGAGCGTGACGCCGCCCGTGACCATCAGCTGCGCGTCGACGTAGAAGATTCCGCTGTCGAGCGTGACGGTGCCGGCGGGCGATTTGGCGGTGGTCTTCGCGGCCGCGGCGTCGATGAGGGCCTGGATCGTCCGCCGGTCCGTTTCTCCGGTCGCGTCCCCGCTGGGCGCGACCGGCTCAGTAGGGTCCGATCCCGTCTTGGGGAGCCTCACGGTCTTGGTCTGCGTGCCGGCGAACGGCGCGTTCGCGAACGTCGCGGTGTAGAGCCCCTCGCCGGCTTCGGTCTCGGTCGGCTCCCGGACGACCTCGTAGGCGGCCGTCACGGTCTCGTTCGTCACGTGCGAGGAGTCCGCCGTGCAGACGGCGGTCGCCGTGCAGTCGTAGCCGGACGGCGTCATGGTCCACGCGTATGTCGCCGAGCCCCAGGTGTGAACATGGGGCGGCGGCTCGCTCCCGCCGGCCTCGTAGCAGCCGACGGACGGCGTCGCGTCGAAGGCCCTGCCGTCGAGGTCGACGCCCGCGCCGGAGCCGGCCGCGCCCGCCCCCTTCGCCGGGGAGTCTTCCTGCAGGCGGTAGTCGCCGTTCGCGGCGCCGGCGAACTTGGGGTCGCCGGCCTGGAAGCCCGCGAGATCGTGGTTCACGCCGCCGATGTTCACCGTCGTCTCGCTCGCGAGCCCGACGAAGCAGTTCTTCGAGCCCGTCGCGTCGAAGAACGAGTTGTTGGACCGCAGGTTGGATTCCGATTCGCCCAGCTTGTTCCCGACAAGGATGGTGTTGACGAGCACGAGCTTCCCGGGGCCGGTCGCCGACGCGAGGTCGAGGCCACCGGAGTTGGAGACCGCCTCGTTGCCGACGATCGTGCAGTTGCGGACGGTGCAGTCGCCTTCGAGGTCCTTCACGCACAGGCCGCCGCCCGATCCGCCGCCGGTCGTGATGGCGTTGCCTGCCACGAGGCACGTGTCGATCGTCACGGCGCCCTTCGTGTCGTTGACGGCGATGCCCGCGCCGAAGCCGCCCTGGAGTCCGCTCGCCGATGCGTTGTTGGCGACGATGGAGTGGTCGATCGAGCCCTGTCCGCCGGCGAAGGAGACGCCGTAGCCAGAGTTGGCGTGGTTCTTGCTGACGTTGTTGGTGATGCAGCACCAGGAAACGGTGCCGTCCTTGACCAGCACGCCGGCGCCGTTCTCCGACTGCGACTTGATGGTGCCGCCCGTCAGGGCGACGCCCTCGAGCCTCGCCCCGCCGTCCAGCATCGCGCAGCGCTGGGCCGTCCACGACGACTCGTTCACCGCGCGCTTGATGACCGTGTTCGTCCAGCCCTGGCCGGCGAGCGTGACGCCGTTCGTGACGTTGAGCTGCGCGTTGACGTAGAACGTGCCGGCGGAGAGCGTGACGGTGCCCGCGGGGCTCTTGGCGGCCGCGGCGTCGATCAGGTCCTGGATCATCTTCGCGTCGGTGATGCCGGACTGGTCGCCGCTGGGCTGTCCGTCGACGATCGCGGGGCCGACCGCGGCGGCGGCGAAGTCGTCCACGTAGTCCCAGACGATGTCGTTGTAGTTGTAGCTGCCCGTTCCCGGCGACGCGTTCTGCTGGAAGGTGTGGCCGCGCGTGGCGAGCGTATGAAGCTCGCTGTCGATGTCCATCGTGCGCAGCTTTTCCCAGCATTTGACGGAATTCATGGCCGCATAGCTGTCGGCATCGCCGTGCATGAAGAACATCGTGCAGGTCTTCGCGTCGAACGCGAAGTCGTCGACCAGGACGTCCGTGTCGAGATTGCCGCCGTTCGCGTTCGTGCCATCGGCTCCGTCGGTGAGCGCGTAGGCCGGATAGAACGCAATCGCCCACTTGACGTTGCAGGGCTGGTCGTCGATGTCGTCGATCCGCGCGTACGCCGGCGTGAGCGAGGTCGTCGCGCCCATCAGCGTGAGGTGGCCGGCCGCCGAACCGCCCATGATTCCGATGCTGTCCGGATCGAGCCCGCGGCTCGGCGCCTCCGCGCGGACGAGGCGGATGGCGCGCTGGAGGTCCTGCCACGCCGACATGTGCTTGGCGAGGTTCGCGGGGCGGGGCGTGCGGTACTTGAGCGCGACGACCGCCATGCCCTTCTCGTTGAGATGGCGACGCGTGGGGACGACCTCGAAGCCGTCGTGGTTGTTGAAGCCGTAGGCGCCGCCCGCGTAGATGATCTGGATCGCCCGCGTCTTGAGCTCCTTCGGGAGGTGCCATTCGATGAAGGGAACGACCTGTCCATCCTGAGGGTCGGGCGTCTGGCCGTCGGGCCAGATGTTCTCCTTGATGTAGGTCGCGCGGTCCTCGTCGGACGCCCAGCGGTCGAACGCGGGCACCTCCGCGCCGAGCGCGCCGAGAAATCCCATCTGGCACATGAACTCGATGACGCGCCCGAACTCGGAAGCGGTCGCAGGGGCGTGTCCGCGTCCGGGGACGATGTGGATTTCGGAGGGAACCTTCGCCCCGTTCGACACCGTCATCGTACGGAGCTTCCGGTAGATGCGCGTCGTCGCGATGGGAGACGTCACGGCGTCGTCCTGGCCGTGGAAGAGGCACATGGTGCAGGTCTTGTTGTCGAACGCGAAGACCGTGTCGATCGCCGTGTCGCTCGTGAGCACGCGCGTCGGGGACATCGGGATCGCGAAGTTGACGTTGCAGGCGAGGTCGTCGACGTCGTCGACCTTCGCGTACGCGGCGGTCTGCGAGCTCGTCGCCAGGAGGAGCGCGAGGTGCGCGCCGTCCGCAAAGCCCATGACGCCGATCTTGTCCGCGCTGTAGCCGCGCTCCGCGGCGGCCTGGCGCACGAGGCGCACGGCGCGCTGGGCGTCCTCCAGGGCCGGCTTGTAGACGGGAAGACCGGCCGCGCTCGGACGATGGCGGAGCCACACGCACGCGACGCCGTTCGCGAGGAGCTTCGCCTCGAGCGGTTGCAGCGCGGCGCCGTCGCCGACGCTGGCGTAGTCGGAACCGGGGAGGATGATCACGCACGCGCCCGTGGGGGCGACGGGCGCATCGGACCACTCGAGGTACGGCGCCGCGACGCCGGCCTGCGCGTCGGGCATCCCGCCCTCCGGCCAGAGCGTCTGCGTGGTGCTTGCGATGCCGGCGAGCGGCAGCAGGGCCGTCAGGGCGGCGATGAATCCGGCGATGTTGTTTTTCCTCCGGTGAACGGTGTTCGGCATGGCGTTTTTCTCCTTGGTCGTCGCCGTCGGGCGCATTCCCCTCGGCAACGGCGACCATACTAGCACGCGCCGTCTTCCGTCCGAAACTACACAACCGTGTAGCACCCGTTTTCCGGTCCGCGAAGCGCCCCCGGAATCGATGCTCCGCCGCCCCTCGCGGTCCCGGCGCGTGGCGGGGTCCGCACCC
>JAFPUX010000219.1 GCA_017413145.1 Kiritimatiellia bacterium
ACGTGGTTCGGATGGCGCCGGAACCGGTTGTCCCAGGCGTATTTCAGTTCGCCCGGAAACGCCGCGTCGTATTTGCCCATCCACGAGATTTCGTCGAAGAGGACGACCGTCCGGTTCTTCCGGCGGAGCCGGCCGTCCAGCGTCTTGAAGGCGTCGAACCAGCTTTTCGGCGCGTCGGCGCCGCCCTTCGTCTGCTCGCCGAGCTGGCGTCCGAACGCCTCGAGCTGGCGAGCGTTGGACATTCCGTCGCGTGGCGCGAGCCCTTCGAACTTCACGAACGCGGCGCCGCTCCGGCGGGCGAACTCCTCGACCAGCGTCGACTTCCCGATCCGCCGGCGCCCGCGGCAGACCGCGAGCGACGCCTGCGGCTTGTCCCAGAGTTCCATCAGCGAATCCAGTTCCTTCTTGCGTCCGACGAACATCGTCTTTCTCCTTTTTCGGGGTCGCCGGAAAGACTACCACGGACCCTCTCCCGAATGCAACAACAAAGTGGAACGAAATCTGCAAAATCGGATTTTGTTCCACGCAAGCCCATCAAGCGAACCAGATTGGGTGACAAGGAGGGCGAGGCGTTTCATGGCGAGGTGGGAGGTGGCGGGATCGGGAAGGCCGCTCCGCGGCGGGCGGGGAACGCAACGGATTCTACCACGGGGGCGAGGAATTGACGAGGGAAATCGCGGTCGGCGTGATATTCTTGCGGGCGACATGGCGCAATTATCCGTTCAAGCGCCTGACCTCAAGATTGGTCCTTGTTCGCCTCTTTGTCCGTCGGGCGGACAGTCTCGACTCAAAGCCGAAGAAGCGATGATTTCAGGTGCGAACTACGAAGGGCATGGTCGTCCATTTCATAACAGGAGCCACGAACGCCAATGTTTGCAGGGGTTCGCGAGGTGAGAGGTTTGCAGGTTCTCGCTGCCGCGGCACCAGGTCGGTATTGTTTTGACCAACTCGTGACACGCGGGTCGCGGACCGGTTCAATAGATGTCGTGGGGCCGGTTCCGGTAGACTTCGAACAGTTCCAGGCACGCCGTCCGGTCGATGCCGACCAGGAACCCGTCCAGTTTGTCCCGGCCGGCCACGAGTTCGGAAAAGTGTTTGTCCCGGAAACCGAGCCGGCCGGTGTCTTCGATCGTGCAGCCGAAGTAGACCCGGTCGAGGTTCGCCCACAGGCAGGCGAACAGGCACATGGGGCAGGGTTCGGCGGTCGTGTACAGGACGCAGCCCGACAGGTCGTGGGTGTTCAGCCGTTTCTCCGCGTCGCGAATGGCGACGATTTCCCCGTGTGCGGTGGAATCGACGTTCGAAAGCACCCGGTTGTGCCCCTTTCCGACGGGCGTTCCGTCCTTCACGACCACCGATCCGAAAGGCCCGCCGTTTCCCTTGGCGATGCCCGCCAGGGCTTCGTCGATCGCGAGTTGCATGAACGGGTTTTCCGCTTTCATGTCCGTTTCCGCGCTCAGGAGGACTTCATGTCGTTCCACTCGTCGTCGGCGTCGTCGCCGGCCTCGACGGCGGCCTTGCGGCCGCGGTTGAGGAGGAGCCGGAGGACGAAGAAGCCGGCGTAGGGCACCACGAGCGCGACGAGCAGGAGCTTCCAGAACGGGAAGGGATGCTCGAGCGCTGGCTGGCTCCGAGAGAGGTTCCAGAAGATCAGGATGCACGAGACCCAGACGGCCGTGAAGTTCGGCAGGCCGTCGCCGGAGTGCATCCAGTGGAGGCCCTCGGTGCGTTTTTTCGTGAACGGCCAGAAGAGGTTCGAGCCCATGTGCCCCATCTGGTCCTCGACGACGTGCACGGCGTAGCATGCGGCGATGGTGACGAGCCCTTGCCACGCGACGGTCCAGGCGCCGAAGCAGCAGGAGACGACCGCCCAGAGCAGGCCCAGGAAGAGCCCGACGGTCAGGGCGTGCGACCATTCGCGGTGCCACGGGAGGAACTCCAGGTCGAAGCCGCCGTCCCCGCGCGGCGCGAAGCCGACGGTCGGGCCGTCGAAGATGTCGACCTTGAGGTCGGCGTCGTAGGTCTGCACGACGGGCGCCGGCAGCGGCGCGCGGCCGACGGCGCCGGGCTTCTCGGTGCCGTCGACGGGGACCTGCCCGGTGTTCACGACCGGGCCGAGGCGGCAGACGACCTCCTTCTTCTCGTTGTCGAGCGTCACCTGGTATTGCTGCCAGAAGTCGGCGCCGAGGCGGACGGAGCCGAGCTTGAGGCGGATGTAGCGTTTGCCGTCGACGCCCAGTTGGATCGCGCGGGCGACCTCCTCGGCGATCTTCTGCGGGTCGGGGTCCTTGGGGTCGGGCATGACGTAGACGTCGTGCTCGTAGAAGAAGCGGTAGAACTTGAAATCGAGCGTGTCGGGCAGGATGCCGCAGGCGCCGCCGAGGATGAAGAACGTCGGATTGCCCTGCAGCGCCGCGTCGATGGCCCACGGGCCGAAGGAGGCGACCGCCACGCCGGACATGAAGTGCGAGAAACCTTTCATCGGTGGAGTCCTTTCGTCACGTCAGGCCGAGGAAGGCGGTGATCTTCGAGCCGAAGCCCGACATGTTGCAGGCGATCGGCAGCAGCAGGATGCCCAAGCAGTTGAGGCGGCGCGACCCGAAGAGGACGGGCAGCAGCCCGATGCCCGTGGCGACGGCCGCGATGAAGAGGCCGATCCAGCCGGTCATGAGGAGCACCATCAGGACGATGATCCCGAGCGCGACGGTCGAGACGTGCCGGTAGTTGAAGCGCGACACGAAGCGGACGGTCAGCTTCGAGAGCGGCTCCATCGCGAGGTAGGAGAGCCCCGCCGAGACGGCGATGCAGCCGAGGACGAGGTAGTAGTCGGAGCGGCCGGCCGGGACGTAGAGCGTCTTGACCATCCACGCGCCGCCGCCGCGCGTGAGGTTGAGGCCGGGGACGAACATCAGCATGAACGCGCCGACGTAGTAGATGAACTTCGACACGCCCTGCCCCATGATGAAGACGCGCTCCTCGCGCTGCGCGCAGGCGTGGCCGGCGAGCATGCCGCCGACGCCGCCCGTGACGATCGGGAAGTAGGCCGCGATGCCGCCGCCGAGCCCGCCCGACCAGACGGAGCGCAGGATCACGTCGCCGTCCAGGTCCAGCGTCCGGGAGAGGCGCTGCGGCGGGACGTCCGCCGCGGAGATCATGTTCAGCAGGCACCACGGGACCGCGAAGAGCCCCACGAACGCCGGCATGATGTTCTGGAAGGCGACCTCGTGCGAGACCGGCGAGGCGGTGAGCAGCACGAACCCGAGCAGCCCCGCGAGGACGAAGGTCGCGAGGCCGGCCAGGAGGCTCTTCCACGCGTCCCAGAACTTCGCCCAGCCGGCCTTGCCGCGGTTGCCGCCCTTGGGCCATTCGCTCATCAGCATGAACGTGATGATGATCCAGAGGATCCAGTGCATGTGCCCCTTGAGGACCTGCTGCGCGACGGGCAGGTAGACCGGCGCGCAGGGCGCGACGACCGCCAGCAGGAACCAGGCGCCGGCGAGCCCGCCGA
This sequence comes from Kiritimatiellia bacterium, assembly GCA_017413145.1. Taxonomy (GTDB): domain Bacteria; phylum Verrucomicrobiota; class Kiritimatiellia; order RFP12; family UBA3636; genus UBA3636. The sequence continues at coordinate 3,509 of JAFPUX010000219.1, forward strand.
CCGCCGTGATCATCGTGCCCTCGAAGCCGCGCCCGGCCATGAGGTATTTCTGGCCCGGCAGCACGGTGAAGAGCGCGGATTCGTCCGGCGTGCCCAGCAGGACGGCCGGGATCGTGTTCACGATCGACCAGCCGACGACCATGCCGGTCATCGCCGGCAGGTAGATTTCGGCGGGGACGTCGATCCCCGCCTTGGCGAGGCCCAGCACGCCCAGGACGAGGACGCCCATCACGTTGTAGATGTGCAGGCCCGGCAGGAGCCCCAGCACGCACGCGATCGCCGTGCCCGCGAGGACCGCCAGAAGGACCGTAAGGAAGGTGCTCGCCATCGGGGCCTCCTATTCGGCGATTTCCACGCCGGTCGCGCCGGGGATGACCTCGAGCACGCCCTTGTAGTCCTTGACCTTGCCGTTCACGCGGACGCGCTTGGCGGCGGCGGCCTTCTGCTGCAGGTCGGCGGGAACGGTCGTGTTCCAGAAGACGACCAGGATCGAGCCGGAGTCGTCCGTGAGCTTGTAGGACGTGCCCTTGCCCTCGAGATCGGACGGATCGGAGAGCGCCCCTTCGACCGTGACGTATTTGCCGTCGGATCCGGCCGTGACGTCCGCGACGGGCACGACGACCCGGCGGGCGCGCGCGGGCGGCCCCGCGGCGGGCGCGGCCGCGGCGC